>DAOOIT010000067.1 GCA_035384565.1 Planctomycetota bacterium
GCACGCTGGCGTTGCTGGGGCTGGGGGCCTTGGCGCTCTCGCGCCGCCGGCGCCGCGCCGCGTGACGCTCTGCGGCATTCGATGCCGAACGCAAAGCGGGGGCGACCCCAGGGCCGCCCCCGCGTCATGTTGGGTGCCTCTGAGGCAAGCGCCGGAAGCTATAGCTCCCAGCCCTTCCTCGCCTCGTAGTGCAGCAGCCGGTTCGCCTCGGGCTTGTTGGTGAACTGGAGCTTCTCAGCGTCCCAGAGCAGCTTCTCGCCGGGGTACCAGAGGGCGACATTGCCGAGGAGAATCGCCTCGGTCATCGGGCCCGAGTAGCCGAAGTTGGAGCCGGGGACGATCTTGGCTCCCTTGGCGGCCTCGACCCACTCTTTGTAGTGCCCGATGGAGCGCGGCAGGGTCCTGGGCGGCGCCGGGAACTCCTTCATCTTCGCCTCGGGTATGATGCGGCAGAAGCCGGCCCAGCCGCCGCCCATCATCTTGCCCTTGGTGCCCACGAACAGGCAGCCGTTGCTGTCCATCTTGCGGTCGGGCTCGAGCTCCTCGGGCCGGGGCGGCTGCTTGCCGCCGTCGTGCCAGAAGACCTTCACGGCCGGCCGCTCGCCCTTCGCGGGGAACTCCCACTCGATGACCGACCAGAGCGGGAAGATGACGCCGTTGAACTCGGAGCACTGGGCCTTCACCGAGGTGGGCGCGCCCAGGTCGAGACACCAGAAGGCGGGGTCCATGTTGTGGCAGGCCATGTCGCCCATGGCGCCCGCCCCGAAGTCCCACCACCCGCGCCAGTTGTGGGGATGGTAGACGGGCTTGCCTTTGTGGGCTCCCTCGCGCCACTTGTCGGCGAACGGGCGGTCGGCCATGGGGCCGAGCCACAGGTCCCAGTGCAGGTGCTTGGGCACGGGGTCGCTGTAGGCGGGGGCGGCGCAGCCCTGGGGCCACCAGCCCATCGGGCGGTCGCTCCAGGTGTGGACCTCGGTGACCGTGCCGATGGCGCCGGCCTTGAGGTACTCGGCGGTGCCCTGGAGGCCGCCGCCGCCGTGGCCCTGGTTGCCCATCTGCGTGGCCACGCCGGCCTTGCGGGCGGCCTCGGTGAGCAGGCGGGCCTCCTTGACCGTGCGGGTGAGCGGCTTCTGCGTGTAGCAGGCCTTGCCGCGTTTCACCGCCCACATCGAAGCGACGGCGTGGGTGACGTCGGCCGTCGAGACGACCGCTGCGTCAATGTCCTTCTCCATCTCGTCGAACATCTTGCGGAAGTCGTTGTAGGTCTTGGCCTGGGCGAAGTTCTTGGCCGCGCCGCCCAGGGTGTTGTCGTCCACGTCGCACAGGGCGACGATGTTGGCTCCGCAGTTGACCACCTCGCGCAGGTCGGCGCCGCCCATGCCGCCGACGCCGATCTTGGCGACGTTGAGGGTGTTGCTCGGAGCGTCGCCGGCCGCGCCGCCCAGGATGCGGCGCGGCACCACAACCAGCCCGGCCGCGGCGACAGCGGCTCCTCCGAGAAACCCGCGGCGCGAAACACCGCTCTGCTTCATGGCCTCTGCTTCCTTCCGTATAGAATGTTTCCTGAAGCCTCCGCGGCTTCAGTCGCCCGCCACGGGCAGGAACTTCACACACACGGGCAATGGCACCTCGACGCGCTCGCCCGTCGGCGCGAGGCGGCCGGTCTCGGCGTCAATCCTGAAAACGAAGAGATCATTGGAGTCCTGGTTCGCCGCGACGAGCCAGGCGCCGGCCGGGTCCATCCCGAAGTTCCGCGGGGTCTTGCCGCGCGTAGACTCGTGGCCGACGGGCGTGAGCTTGCCCGTCTCCGCGTCCACGCGGAAGATGGCGATCGTGTTGTGGCCGCGGTTCGAGCCGTAGACGAACCTGCCGCTGGGGTGCACTTGCACCTCGGCCGTCGAGAGGCCCGGGCCGGGGCCGCCCCCGTCGGGCAGGGTCGGCACGGTTTGAATCTCCTTGAGCGCGCCGCGTCCGGCATCGTAGGCGAAGGCGGTTACGGTCATCGCCATCTCGTTGATCACGTAGGCGAAGCGCCCGTTGGGGTGGAACGCGAAGTGCCGCGGGCCGGCCCCCGGCGCCACCGATGCGAACGGCGGGTCGTTGGGCTCGAGCTTGCCGGCGGCCGCGTCGAAACGGTAGATGAGCAGTTTGTCGAGGCCCAGGTCGGCGGCGAAGGCGAAGCGCCCGGCCGCATCGAGGTTGATCGAGTGCGCGTGCGGCCCTTCCTGCCGTTTCGGGTCGGGCCCCTTGCCCTGGTGCTGGATCGCGCACGACGGCTCGCGCAGGCTGCCATCGTCGGCAATGGGCAGCACCGCCACGCTGCCGCTGCCGTAGTTGGCCGCCAGCGCGTTCTTCCCCTCCCGGTCCACGATCACGTGGCAGGGGCCGGAGCCGCCCGAGGGCTGCTGGTTCAGGGGCTTGAGCTTGCCGCTCTCGGGCAGAATGGCGAAGGCGCTGATCGCGCCGCTCTTGCCGCCGCGGAAGTTGCCGATCTCCCCCACCGCGTAAAGGAACCGCCGCGAGGGGTGGATGGCGAGGAACGTGGGATTGGTCGCCTCGGCCGCCAGCTCGGGCGCCGAGAGCCTCCCCGTGGCCACGTCCAGCTCGGCCGTATAGATGCCCTTGCTCGCCTTCCACGTGTAGGTGCCGATGTAGAGACGCACCCTGGCTGGCCTGGCCGAAGCCTCGGCCTCGCCCGCGCGCGAAGCCGCTGCCATCGAAAGCACCAGCGCCGGGCTCAACAACATCAGCCAGCTCAGCACGCTCATCGCCACCTCCGTCGCCTCGCCAGGAGTTCCGGGGGTCCTTCTCGCCGCGCCAGCCGACATCATAGCGTTCGCGGCGGGGAAGTCAACCGCGCGCCAGGGGTGCGACGGAATCGTAGGTGGTTTCTGCTGCGAGAATCCCCGGAACAGGGGAAGGCCCGCGGCAGAGGTAGCGGCTCTCTTCATCCGTTCGACAAGCGGGACGCTTGTCGCTACGGGAATCCGCAGCAGAAGCTACCTACAGAAATGGCCCACACCCCCAGGGTGGCCCCAGGGTTCTCGGGTTCGCCCCGGTCACCCGGGCGGCGTCCGGCGGGCAGGGAAAAAGCCGCGCTTTGGCGACCCGGCGGCTACTATGGCGACGGTTGCCATACTTGCTCAATCCCCGGATGATGCTGTATGGGCGCTTTGGCGATCCGGCGGCCTCCGTGGCCATTCCCGCCATACTTGCTCACCTCCCCCCCTCAAGGTTGAGCAAGTATGGGCGACATGTTGCCGAAACGCCACATGCCGGCCGAGCCCGCGCCCGACACGGGCGCCCCGCCACGCTCCCGCCGCCGTCACCAGGGGACCCGAGGGCGTGCGAACCAAGGCCGTCAGGGCCGACGCGTCCGCCCTGCCAGCCGGGCGCGCACGCGCAGGCGCAAGGCATTGAGGCGGATGAACCCCGTGGCGTCGGCCTGGTTGTAGACCTGGTCCGCCCCAAACGTGGCCAGCTCGGGGTTGTAGAGCAACACATCCTTGGGCGCCTTGCGGCCGACCACGGTGATGCCGCCCTTGAGGAGCTTGAGGCGGGCCGTGCCGGTCACGGTCTCCTGCGCCTTATCCACCGCCGCCTGGAGCATTTCGCGCTCGGGCGAGAACCAGAAGCCGTAGTAGACGAGCTCCGCATAGCGGGGAATCCAACTGTCGCGCAGGTGCATCACCTCGCGGTCCATCGTGATGGATTCGACGGCGCGATGGGCAGCATGGAGGATGCTGCCGCCGGGCGTCTCGTACACGCCGCGGCACTTGATCCCCACGAAGCGGTTCTCCACCATGTCCACGCGGCCCACGCCGTTCCGCCCGCCGACCTCGTTGAGGTGGGCGAGCAGCTTGGCCGGGCTCATCCGCTTGCCGTCCACGGCCACGGGGTTGCCCCTCTCGTATTCGACCTCGATGTAGGTGGCCTTGTTGGGCGCCTTCTCGGGCGGCACGGCGAGAACGAAGGTGCTGGCCGGCGGCTCGGCCCAGGGGTCCTCCAGCACGCCGCCCTCGAAGCTCAGGTGCAGCAGGTTGCGATCCATGCTGTACGGCTTGGCCTTGGTGACGGGCACGGGGATGCCGTGCTCCTTGGCATAGGCGATGAGGGCGTCGCGCGAGTTCAGGCTCCACTCGCGCCAGGGGGCGATGATGCGGATTTCGGGGGCCAGGGCGAAGGCGGTGAGTTCGAAGCGCACCTGGTCGTTGCCCTTGCCCGTGGCGCCGTGCGCGATGGCGTCGGCGCCCTCCAGCCGCGCGATCTCCACCTGCCGCTTGGCGATCAAGGGGCGGGCAATCGAGGTGCCGAGCATGTACGTGCCCTCGTAGATCGCGTTGGCGCGCAGCATGGGGAACACGAAGTCGCGCACGAACTCCTCGCGCAGATCGTCAATGTACACCTTGCTGGCGCCGGTCTGGAGGGCCTTGGCGCGCACGGGCTGGAGCTCCTCGCCCTGCCCCAGATCGGCGCAGAAGGCGATGATCTCACAGCCGTACGTCTCCTTGAGCCACTTCAGGATCACCGAGGTATCGAGGCCGCCGGAATAGGCCAACACGATCTTCTTGGGGCTGGTGCTCATCGCGGGTCTTCCTGCAAGGCAAGAGGGATGAATGGATGATTGGATGAATGGATGGGAACACGACCGAGCTGGCGGGCAGGCGAACGTCTCTCTCTCTCCGACATCCGCCCACCCATCCAACCATCCATTCATCCACGCTCTGGTCTACTTCTCGAACCTGACCTTCGGGGGGTTTATGTAGTCGTGGTACTTCTCGCGCACGTGCCCCTGACTGGCGTCGCCCAGGTGCATGAAGATGCGGTAGCGGAAGACCAGTTGGCCGCCCTTCTCGAGCACGTGGTCGCCGCGCTCGCCCGAGCCAGGGCGGAAGTGGCTGAGGCCGAAGGGGTTGGCCGTCATCAGGCCGTAGTCGCGCACGTGCCAGGTGGTCGGGTAGCGCAGGTTGCCGGGGGTGTCGAAGATGGCAATGCCCACCACCTTGCCCCCGACCGGCCCCGAGTAGTCGCACCAGGGCGCCGGACGGCCCCAGCACTCGGCCTCCGTGGTCGCGCCGTACGAGTTCTCGATCCTCCCGCCGCGGCTGCCGTCCATCGAGGTCGCCACCCGCACCGAGCAGATCCCGCCCTCCTTCGTGTCGCCGAACGTCACCTTCTCCCACGGGGCCTTGAATGTGACGGTGAGGTCGATGACTCGCTCGCTGGTGGGCACGGCGTAGATGCGCACCTCGCGCTCCTCGGCAAGCACCCGCTTGCCGCGGCACGACACCCACTCGAGGTCCTGGCGCAGCACGGCCACCACGGGGCCATCCACCAGTTCCTTGATGCGCTTGCTCACTTGCAGGCCGTGGTCCTTCTCCTCCGACCAATTGTCCACGCCATTCACGTCGCCGTGGGCGACCCAGATGCTCTTGTGGTGATGGTGGTCGGTGGTCTCGCCTGGCACGCCCTCGAGGAGCGGGTAGTTGCGGGTGATCTGGACGCCCTCGGGGCCGAGCACGGGATAGAAGAACGGGCGCGCCCACTCCTTGCCGAAGTTGTACGTGGTGAACGGGCTGCCGAAGACGGCGAACTCGATCTTGTCGTCCTTGCGCGTGGCCGCGACGCCGGGCGCCGCCGTGGCGCCGCCCTTGTCCACCTCGACCACGTAGGCCTTGTCTGCGCCGGCCGGGGCATAGTCGAGGAGCCAGTGGATGTTGCCGTGCAGCACCTGGCATGCCACGGGCCGCCCCGTGGCCTCATCCGTCAGCTTGGCCTTGGTGTGGCGGCCCAACGGCGCGCTCATGGGCACGTTGTAGCGGGGCCGAGGGCCGGCTTCAACCACCATTCGCTTCTTCGGCATCAGTCGAGGCCTCCGCCCAGGGGGATGGAGCTACCGGTTGCCAAACGTCTCTCGAAGGTATGCCAGCGACCGCGTGGCGACTGTCTCCGGGTCCGGCGAGTAGTCGAAGACCTCCACCGACACGTACCCGCGGTAGCCGATCTCGTGCAGAGCCCTGGCGATAGGTGCGAAGTCCGTGTCTCCAAAGCCCGGCCCACGCAGGTTCGCATCGTTGGCGTGGAAGTGCGCCAGATGCTCTCGGTGCTCGGCGATGACCTGAGCCGGCGGCCGCTGCTCGCCGCCGACCATCGCCTTCACGTCCAGATGCAGCCGCACGGCGGGGCAGCCCACCGCCTCGATGAGCCGCACGGTCTCGGCCGCCGTCGTGAGGAAATTGGTTTCTCGGGTCGTGAGAGGCTCCAGGGCGATGACCGCGCCGCGCCGCGCGGCTTCCTCGCCGCAAGTCCTGAACATCTCGATGCTTCGGGCCCACGCCGCCTCGTAGCTGTCGTTCTCGCCGATGCTCCGCTGCGCCGGCGACCCGAACACCAGCACCTCGCCGCCCAGCTCGCGGCACAGGCGGATGAGCGCGAACATGAAGTCGCGCGTGTTCTCCCGAGCCGCCGCGTCCGGGCCATTGATCGAGAGCCCGGCAGGGCTCTTGAGGAGCCAATGGAGGCCCACGATCGAGATCCCCGCGGTCTCGGCTGCGCGACGAAGCTCCCCAGCGCGCGACGCCGGCAGCGCGCGGATGTCGTCCGCTAACGTGAAGGGGGCCATCTCCACCCCGTCGTAGCCCACGTCGGCGCAGTACTGGAACACCCGTTCCTGCGGCCAGCCCTCGAACAACTCGTTGCAGATGGCGAACCGCATGCTCAACCCAACCCCCGATAGAAGCCCAACAGCGTGTCCAGCAACGACTTAAGCGCCGTTGCCTGAAGCGCTTGCAGGGCAAGAAGCGCAACCAGGACCACGCGACGATACGGCGCGTAACGCTCCACCTGAGCGGCCGCGGCGATCAGGCAGCCGGGCATCAGGAACATCCAGAGCCGGGCCACCTCGCCGCGGTTCACCCCCAGCAGGTTCAGGGCAACCACGAGCACGACGACGATCACCGTCGGCCAGTCGGCCTCGCCCCAGCGCCTGCGACACAAGCCGCCCACGCTGCCCGCGGCGCGAGCCACAAACAGGCACGCCGACGGAACGCCCAGGAACACGAGGAACTCGATGGGGTTGACCCAGAGCCACGTGCCATAGGCTCGCCCCGACTTGGCATTGAACTCTGCATTGGCTCCAACGCAGGCCGCTGCGACGGCCAGCGAGTTGTAACCAGTTGCCAAATAGAGCGTTACGGCAGGCGCTGCTAGCCCAATCGCCCCCGTGACAGCCAACCACAACAGCGTCCGCACTGACGGTCGTCCGCCCGTCCCAAACAGCGACGCCATGGCCAGCAACCCGGCCCACCCGGCCACGACGAGAAACGAAAGCGAAAAGAACAGCCCCACCGACACGGTCAGGCCGGCGCACCCCGCTCGCCACAGGCTGCGGCGAGTGCCCGCCGTCCAGCCCAGCCAGCAGGCCGTCGTCGCAAGCACCGGGAGAGCCTGGTCAATCCCCGGACTGAAGAGTAAGAAGCTGGGCACCATGCCGGCCAGCGCGGCGGCCACTATTCCCACGCTCACCCCGTGGAGCGCTCCCGCAAAGGCGTAGACGGGCAGCACGACGAGGGCAGCGGCCAGCCGCAGCACGAACGAGGCCAGCCACACCCCGGCCAGATCGGCGTCCGGCATCTTCCGGAACAGCTCAACCATCGCCACAGGACCCTGGGGGTCCTTGGCTCGTATCCCCCAGGCAAAGCGGTCCTCGCACCAGTGGACGAAGCCCCGCGCCGCCCCCTCCGCGCCCGCGAACACCCGGTTCAGAGACCAGAAGAGCGTGAGCGGGCCGGCCGGGTGGGTGATGATCAGCTTGTGCGACCTGTCGCGCATCCAACGCGGGTAGTCGCCCAGTACCGCACGGAGGCTTTGCACCCCCCTCGCTGCCGCGTGGTAGCGGTTGGCCCCCGGCTTGCCGAGGGCTACGATGGACTCATTGTAGCCGCCTGGAAGTTGCCTTGCCGCAGACACTTGGGCCGCGAAGGCCAAGGCGGCCAGCGCGGCCACCGCCAGCGCCCGCCGGGCCGGCGACCACTGGGGCGCGCAGCGTGCGCCGAGGATCGCCAGAAGCCCCATCAGGGCGAAGATCGCCAGCGTCGGCGCCGCGCTCGCCCAGTCGGCGCCAGACAGCCTGTGCCAAGCCCAGTCATCCACGCGGAGGGGGAAATGCCCCCACGCCGTATAGGCCACGACGAGGCCGGTCAACACCAGCATGCCAAGCACCGCAAGCATCGCCGGTCGGCCGGTGGTCTGGCTCATGGCCTCACCGTCGCGCGGTTCTGCTTTTCAAAGAGCTGACGAGCCGGGTCCATGCCCTGACTCCTGCGAGGGCGCTTGACCCGTGCGGCGCGTGTAGCGCCGCCCCTCACAACGGCAGCAGTATAGCATCCTGGCCTATGGGAGTCAACGCGCAATCGCCCCGGGGGCTAGACACCGGCCAATGAAGTGTCGTTGAGCACATCACTTACGACACTAATTCATTGTCGCATAGATGGTTACACACACAGCTTCCCTTCATGGCTCCCCCAGAGACGCCACGCAGGCCTCTGCGGAGGGCCCCATTGACCGGGGCAAATGGTCTGGTATAATCGCCTGTGGGGAGCCGCCCGATCCGTGGCGGCGAGCTTTCCGCCTTCCTCCGTCCGAAGGAGAATCCCACGGGTGCATCGCCGTACAGAGTGGTTGTCCTCGGCGTCGGGCATGAGCTGATGACCGATGACGGGATAGGCCCCGCGGTGGTTCGGTGTCTCCGCGACGATGGCTTGGGGCCAGGCGTGCTGGCCGTAGATGCCTGCACTGCGCTGGTGGACGCGCTGGACCTTGTGCCCTCAGGGGCCGACGTGCTGGTGGTTGATGCGGTGTCGGGCGGCGGCGCGCCGGGCACCGTGTACCGCATCCCCCTCGGCGACCTGGCGGCCCAGCGCGCGGTGACGCTGCACGACCCGTCGTTGCCCGAGGCGTTCGCGATGGCGCGCCTGTCGGGGGCCTCGTTCGGCACAGTGACGGTGCTCGGGGTGGAGCCGGCGAGGGTGGCGCCCGGCGCGGAACTCAGCCCGGTGCTTGCGCAGCGCCTGCCCGCGATTGTCGAGACCGTGCGGGGCGAAATCGAGCGGCTGTCGGGCTTGACTCGCGCGCGGTGACCGCTATAATGCCCTGAACAAGGTACAGGTCCCCAGACATTCCGGTGAGCCGCCGAAGGATCGACTCTGCCGGAGTTGGCGCCGAGCAGAGCAGGGAAGACGCGCCTGCGCCGGCGTCGCCAGGATAAGGAGGTCTCCACTCTTGGCAACCGCAACCGCCAGCCCCGAGATCGTGGTCGAGCACTGCGCCACGTGCAGCGCCGCGTGCCCCGTCCGCACCGACACGCGGGCCTATGTGGACCTCATCGCCCGCGGACGGTACGAGGAGGCGTTCGAGAAGATTCGCGAGTTCAACCCCTTCCCTTCGGTGTGCAGCCTGGTGTGCCACCACCCCTGCGAACAGGCCTGCCGCCGGCAGGACGTGGATGACCCCGTGGCGCTGCGCAACCTCAAGCGGTTCGCGGCCGAGCGCGCCCTCGAGTACCGCTTGAGCAAGCGCCAGAAGGCACCCATCACGAAGGCGCAAACCATCGGCGTCGTGGGCGCAGGCCCCGCCGGCTTGACCGTGGCCAAGGACTGCATTCAGCACGGCTACGCGGTGACGGTCTATGACGCCAACCCCCAGCCGGGCGGCCTGCTGGCCTGCGCGATCCCCAAGTACCGCCTGCCCGACGCCGTGCTGGGGCAGGACATTGGGGATCTGCTGGCCCTCGGGATCGAGGTGAAGAGCGGCGTGCGCGTGGGCCGCGACGTGTCGCTGGCCGATCTCCGCCAGCGCCACCAGGCGGTGGCCCTGGCCGTGGGCCTCTCCGAGAGCCGCGGCCTGCCGCTCGAGAACGGCAACCACCCCGACGTGGTGCTCGCCCTGCCCTTCCTGGCCGCGGCGGCCCTGGGCAGGCCGATGCCCGTGCGCGACCACGTGCTGGTCATCGGCGGCGGCAATGTGGCGGTGGATGTGGCCCGCACCGCCGTGCGCCTCGGCGCCAGGACGGTGAAGATGGTGTGCCTCGAAAACGAGGAGGAGATGCCCGCGTGGGACTGGGAGTGCCACGAGGCGCTCGAGGAGGGCATCTCGTTCGTCTACCGCCGCGGCCCGACCAAGGTGGTGGTCGAGAACGGCCAGATCACCGGCCTCGTGGTGCGCGAGGTGGCCCGCGTGTTCGATGAGAACAAGCGTTTCAGCCCCACCTATTACGACGACCGCGTAAGCACCCTCGAGGGGCAGATGGTGGTCCTGGCCATCGGCCAGAAGTCCAATCTCGACCTGGTGAAGGGCACCGACGTTCAGCTCACCGACCGCGGCCTGCTGGTCTTCGACAAGGCCACGATGGCCACCTCGGCCAAGGGCGTGTTCGCCTGCGGCGAGGTGGTGACAGGGCCCGGCGCAGCCATCGAGGCCGTGGCCAGCGGCCACCGCGCGGCGGCGGCCATCCTCCAGTTCCTCGCCACCGGCGAGGTGCGGCCCGTCGAGGAGGCGGCTCAGCCCGAGAAGGTGGGCGATCTGCCCAAGGACCTCTTGCCCAAGATCCGCCGCATCCAGCGCCTGGCCATGCCCACCGTGGCCGCCGAGGAGCGCAAGAAGAGCTTCATGCAGTTCGAGCTCGGTTACTCGGAGCGCGAGGCGCTCATGGAGGCCCGCCGCTGCCTGTCCTGCGTGGCCGGCGCCACGGTGGACAAGAACAAGTGCGCCGCCTGCCTCACGTGCCTGCGCGTGTGCCCGTTCGGCGTGCCGGCGGTGGACGACGTGGCGGTGATGGCCTCCGAGATGTGCCAGTCGTGCGGCCTGTGCGCGCCCGAGTGCCCCGGCCTCGCCATCAGCATCCGCCGCTTCGCCGTCGGCGACATCCGCCACCGCATCGTCCAGCTCATCCAGGGCGCAGGCCGCCCCATCCGCCGCGTCGAGATCGTGTGCTCGCAGGACGCCGTGTCGCGCGAGGCCCTGCTCGACCGCATCGAGGGGAACAACGGCGACTCGACGGCGATCCTGCCCGTGAGCTGCGCCGCGCGGGTGGAGGAGGTGGACATGATGAAGCCCTTTGAGCTGGGCGTGCAGGCCGTGGTGGTGAAGCGCTGCGAGAAGTGCCGCTACCCCGGCGCCGACGATCGGCTGACCAAGCGCGTGAACCGCACCAAGGGCATCCTCGACGCCGCGGGCGTCGGCGGCGACAAACTGAGTCTCGTGTAGGCATTCTCTCTCAAGGAGCGCGTAGCATGATTGTGGCAGCGAGCAAGCCGCTCGACGAGGTGTTCGGCTTCATCCAGAACTGCCGGAAGGTGCTGGTCCTCGGCTGCGCCGAGTGCGTGGCCGTGTGCCAGGTGGGCGGCGAGAAGGAGGTGGGCGTGCTCGCCCAGGCCCTCCGCCTCAAAGCCCAGACCAGCGGCAAGCAGATCGAGTTCCTCGAAAACACCGTCCGCCGCCAGTGCGAGACCGAGTTCGTCGCCCCCATCCTCGAGAAGCTCGACGGCGTGCAGGCCATCGTCTCCATCGCCTGCGGCGTGGGCGTGAACTTCCTGTCGGACCAGGGGCCGGCCATCCCGGTGTTCCCCGGCGTGAACACCACGTTCATGGGCGCCACGGTGCAGCACGGCGAATGGGCCGAGCGGTGCGCCGGCTGCGGCCAGTGCCTCCTCGACCTCACGGGCGGCATCTGCCCCGTCGCCCGCTGCGCCAAGACCATCCTCAACGGCCCGTGCGGCGGCACGAAGGACGGCAAGTGCGAGATCAGCCGCCCCGAGGCCCCCGTGGACTGCGCCTGGTACCTGATCGTCGAGCGCTGCAAGAAGCTGGGCACGCTCGACCGGCTCAAGGCGGTGGTGGCGGCCAAGGACTGGTCCAAGGCCCGCGACGGCGGTCCGCGCCGCATGGTGCGGCCCGACCTGATGATCGCCAAGGAAACCCAGGCCTGACCCCCCGAAGGCCCTGCCTCTGCGATACAAGGAGAAACAGGTGAAAAGCGGCAGCAATCTCGAACGGGTGCTCGCAGCGGGACACTTCGCGGTGACGGCCGAGCTGGGCCCGCCGATGAGCGCCGACGCCAACGAAGTGCGCCACAAGATGAAGCTCCTGCGCGGTGCGGCCGACGCCTACAACATCACCGACTGCCAGACCGCGGTCGTGCGCCTCTCCTCCATCGCCAGCGCCATCATGCTCGTGCAGGACGGCATGGAACCCGTGATGCAGATGACCACGCGCGATCGCAACCGCATCGCCATCCAGGCCGACATCCTGGGCGCGGCCGCCTTCGGCATCAAGAACTGCCTGTGCATCGCGGGCGACCACCAGTCGTTCAGCGCCGCAGGCCGCCTCAAGGGCCATCCGGGCGCCAAGAACGTCTACGACGTCGACTCCATCCAGCTCGTGGCCATCCTGAAGAAGATGCGCGACGAGGCGCTCCAGGAGGGCGGCGACCCGCTCACCGTGCCGCCCAAGCTCTTCATCGGCGCCGCCTGGACCCCGATGGGCGACCCGATGGACTTCCGCGTGCTGCGCCTGGCCAAGAAGGTGGCGGCGGGGGCCGACTTCATCCAGACGCAGGGCGTCTACGACGTCGAGCTCTTCGCCAAGCAGATGAAGGAGGCCCGCAACCTGGGCCTCCACGAGAAGACGGCCATCCTGGCCGGCATCATCGTGCCCAAGAACGCCGGCATGCTCCGCTATATGAACTCCTCGGTCGCCGGCGTCAAGGTGCCTGAGTCGCTCATCGCGCGCTTCCCCAAGCCGCCGAAGAAGGACGCCTCGAAGGAGGAGAAGAAGGCGGCCGCCGCCGAGGCCGAGCGCATCGGCAAGCAGATCGCCGTCGAGCTCATCCAGCAGTGCCGCGAGATCGAGGGCGTGCGCGGCGTGCACCTCCAGGCCATCGAGTGGGAGAGCGCCGTGCCCGAGATCGTCAAGGCTGCCGGCCTCCTGCCGAGGCCCGTCGTGCCCGCCGAGCCCGCGCAGGCCTGAACCACCCCGCGACCGCAGAACGCAAGACGGCTCCCGGGCACCGCGTGTGCCCGGGAGCCGTCGCCGTTTCCGCCCGCGCGCCGCCGCGCGGTCAGTCGCCCTTGAGGAACTCGCCGACCTCCTGTTGGGCCTGGGACGGAGGCTTGGGCGCCGCGGGGGTCTTCACGGTGCGGATCACGGTCTTGATCGGCTTCTCGCCGGGCAGGCGAATCGCCACGTCGTAGCGCGCCGTCATGTCCTCATCCTTGAGGATTTCGCCGGCGAGGATCTTCTTGCGGTGCTCGGCGTAGACGGCGTTGATGCGCGCCGTGCGCTCCTCGAACTTCTCCTTGACCTTCTTCTCCTCGGCGCGGATGGTGGCCTTGAGCTTGCTGGCGGCCGACTTGGCCACCTCGTAGTCGCGCTGGTCCTGGGCCAGGTTGTCGTAGCGCTCGAGCCGCTCGCGCTCGCTCATCTGCTGGCGGCCGCTCGAGCCGGAGACCGACGTGCCGCCGGTCCGCGTGGACGCCTCCTCGCGACGCTGGAGCTTGTTCGTGATGGTCCGCTCCAGGCGCTTGAGGTCGTTCACAGCCTGCCGCACCCTGTCCATGTACTTCGTCTTGATAGCCTCGTAGGCATCGTCTTTCATCTGTTCGGCGGTGTCAGCATAGCCCTTGGCGAACTCGCGGTTCTTGAGAAGCGCCTGCTTCTGCTCGTCGGTGAGCTGGGATTTCTCCTCCTCTTTCTGTTCGGCCTCCTGCTTCTCGGCGCTCTTGAGCGCCTCCACGGTGGTCGCATTGTCGAGGGTGATCGCCTCGATCTTGTCGCGGGGCACGGAACGCAGGCCGCCCGGGGAGTCGAACATCACCGACACCAGCTTGCCCTCGAGCTTCGCCTCGCTGCGCACCTCGAGCACGTCGTTGCCGTCCTTCGACAGGGTGATGGCGACGACCTCTTCGCGGGGGTAGATGTTCTGAACGTCCTTGACGAGGATCGTGACCAGTTGCACTGTGCCGCGGAGGTCTCCCCCCATGCGCATCTTGAGGATGTCTGCGTCAGCCCCCTGGCCGAGCCATGCCAGAATGCACCCGAGCAGGACCGTCTTGCGCATCGCACTCGCTCCTCACAGCCCCTCGTGCAGGAATCTAGCTTCCCTGTCCAGTAGTCTACCAGGAAAGCCTGGGGGACTTCAAGAGAAAGACCCGGGTCACGTATGAAGGGTCAGCGCGCCGGTCAGATCGGCGATCCGGGGCACGCCCTGGCCCTCGAGGAGGGCGGCCAGGTCGTCCAGCAGGCGGCCGCAGGCGGCAGCCTCGCGCAGCAGCAGCGTGCCCACGAAGCAGGCCGAGGCGCCGGCAAGGATGAACTCCAGGAGGTCGGCCCCGGTCATGATGCCGCCGCCGCCGAGGAGCGGCACGCCCGCGCCCCGCACCGCCTGCCAGGTCTCGTGCACCTTGAGCAGGGCGAGCGGCTTGATGGCAGGGCCCGAGAGGCCGCCGAAGTTGGCGCCGAGCACGGGCTGGCGGCTCTTGACGTCAATCGCCAGGGCGCGGAAGGTGTTCGACACGCTCAGCGCATCGGCCCCCGCCTCCACGCACGCGCGGGCGATGGGCGCGATGTCGGTGACGTTCGGCGTGAGTTTGGCGATGACCGGCTTGTCGGTCACGGCGCGCACGGCAGCGACCACGGCGGCGGCTCCCTCGGGGTCTATGCCGAAGAGCAGCCCGCCCTTCTTGACGTTGGGGCAGGAGATGTTCACCTCGATGGCCCGAACCACGGGCGAGGAACACAGGCGCCCGGCCGTGGCCGCGTAGTCGTCGGGCGTGTTGCCGGCCGCGTTGGCGATGACTACGGTGTCGGCCTCGGCCAGGCGCGGCAGGTAGTCGCGCACCACCACGTCCACGCCGGGGTTCTCGAGGCCGATCGAGTTGATGAGGCCGGCCCCGCCCGCGGCCTCCACCACGCGCGGGGTGGCATTGCCCAGGCGCGGCTCGCGGGTGGTGGACTTCAGGATGATGGCGCCCAGGAGCCTGGAGGAGAAGCCCTCGATCCTGTCGAGTTCCTCGCCCCAGCCGCACGTGCCCGAGGCGGCGACCAGAGGGTTCCGGAGCCGCAGGCCGGCGAAGTCCACGCCCAGGTCCGCGCTTCGCGACACTATGATGCCTCCTCGATGGAGCCCCGCGGGTGGGTGGGGCCTACTCGTTCCATGCGATCTCCTCGGCGTCCAGCACCGGCCCGTCTACGCACAGCTTCTTGTGGCCGAGCGAGCCGTCGGGCAGCACGACGCTCACCACGCACGAGTTGCACACGCCCATGCCGCAGGCCATGTGCTCCTCCATCGCCACCTGGCAAGGGACGCCGTGCTCGCGCGCCAGCTCGGCCACGCGGCGCAGCATGGCCCACGGGCCGCAGGCGTAGACGTGGGTGGTGGCGGCGGGCCTCTTGCGGAGGAACGCCGCCAGGAGGTCGGTCACGAAGCCGCCATAGACCTTGCCGCCGGTCTCGGCGGCCAGCGCCACCACGACGCCCAGGGCCTCGAGCTCGGCCGAGGTGAGGCACACGCCGGGCAGTTCGTCGAGGAACGAGGCCCCTTGTGCGGTCGCCGGCGTGGTCTGGACGGGCAGGGTTTCGACGCTCTGCGCGCCGATGAAGGCATAGGTCGGGTGGCCATGGCGGCGCAGCTCCCGGGCGAGGAGGCCCAGGCTCGCCCAGCCGCAGCCGCCGGCCACGAGAGCCGCCGCGGCGCCCGCAGGCGGCAGACGAAAGGCGTTGCCCAGCGGCCCGAGGAGCTTCACCATCGAGCCCTCCGGCAGCTCGGCGAGGCGGCGCGTGCCATCGCCCACCACCTTCACCAGCACCGCCAGGGCCTCCGCGCCGCCGGCAGCGCCCGCAGCAGCGTGCCGCCTGTAGATGCTGAACGGACGCCGCAGGAGAAAGGAGCGCGCCGGGCGCCACCCCTCCTCGCCGTCGAGGATGCGGTAGCCGTAGTCGGGCGAGGGCAGGAGCACGTTGACGAACTGCCCCGGCCGCGCGGCAGCGGCGATGCGCGGGGCGTGGAAGCTCACCTCAACCGTGTCGGCCGACACCTGGGTGCGAGCGACGATTGGGGCGGCCTCGTCGAAGACGCGCTCCGTTGCGAGAGCATGGCCCATGCGGCCCCCATGGCCTTCCACTGCCAATTGCCTGCTGGCTGCTGCCCAGTACCCGCTGGCCGCTGTCTTCAGCCGCTCAGCTTCGCGGCCTCGACGACGTTGCGCAGCAGCAGCGCGGTGGTCATCGGCCCCACGCCGCCGGGCACGGGCGTGATCCACCCGGCCACCTCCTTCGCGGCCTCGAAATCCACGTCGCCGCACGTCACCATGTCCGGCTTGCCCTTCGCGTTCAGCACGGGCTCGCCGTTCGCATCGAGGGCCTTGGGCAGGCGGTTGATCGCCACGTCAATCACCACGGCGCCGGGTTTGATCATGTCGGCCTTGATGAGCGCGCTGAGGTCGGGCAGCGGCGGCTTCTTGGCCTTCGAGGGGTCCTTCTGCCACTTCTTGAGACGCGCCGAGTAGCCGTTCCACACGCCTTGCGGCTTGCCGGTGGCGACGACCAGGATGTCGGCCTGGCGGGTGATCTCGGCGAGGTTGGGCGTGGCAATGTGGGCGCACGACACCGTGCAGAAGTGCGCCAGCAGCAGCAACACCACGGGCTTGCCGACGATCTCGCTGTGGCCCACCACCACGGCGTGCTTGCCGTAGAGGTCAATGCCGGTGGAGCGAATCAGCTCGACCGAGCCCACGGCGGTGCAGGGCGCGGGGGCGGGCATGTTCCAGGTGAGCGAGGACTTGAGCCACTCGTCGTAGTTGTCGGGCGTGCCGCGCCGAGCGAGCGCCGGCTGGCTGCACGCGAGCACTACGCGCCCGAGGTTGGCCGGGCACATGCCCTCGGCGTCCTTCGTCGGGCTGATCTGCTCCTGGAGCAGCCGCGAGTCGCACCCCTCGGGCAGCGGCATCTGGATGATGATGCCTGTGACGTCCTTCATCGCGTTCAGCTCGGCGATGCGCTGGGCGAGCTGCGCCTGCGTGCTGGTAAGCGGTTGCTCGTCCACGTCGTAGCGGATGCCGATCTCCTCGCAGCTCTTCTTCTGGCTGGCCACGTAGATGCGCGAGCCCGCGTTGTCATTGGCCTGGAGGGCCACGAGGTGCGGGGCCTTGCCGATGGATTTCAGGTGCTCGACTTCCCGGGCCAGCCGCTCCTTGAGCCTGGCGGCAATCGCCTCGCCGTCAATGATCGTTGCAGACACTCGACGACCTCCTACGAAGGGCTTCAGGACCGCCCCGATCCGGGGCGCAGCGGCTCTTTATGATAGCAGCCTGTGCTCCCAATGCAAGCGCGAAGAGAGAACCTCCCGCGGGCCGTCGGCCCGCGGGAGGTTGCGGAGGGATTCGCGATGGACTCTCAGGCGCTCGGGGCGGCCTTGCGGCGTCGGAGCGTCCGGCGCAGGCGCGGGAGGCCGAAGACGCCCATGGCCGCGGCTCCCGCCGCAATCGCCAGGTCGGCCTGGTTCCCTGTGAAGGCGCCGGCGAGGGTCACGGCGGGGGTCAGCGCCACGCGGGTGGCGGCCCGCGCCCAGGGCCGTTCCGCGATCCAGTGGGCCAGCGGCGGGCTGACCGCGTAGTAGAGCGACACCGCGCCACGCCCGACCGGGCTCTGGAGCAGGCACTCGTCGCGGAAGGTGCGCAGGATGCTCACGTTCGCCGCCCAGGCAGTGCCGTAGGCCGCGGTGGCCACGAAGCAGTCGTGGTGGTCGCGATGGCGCGGGTACCAGCCACCTCCGCCCCAGCCGCCGCCACCCCAGCCGCCCTTCTTGCCCGCGGGGTAGAGCCAGCCGGCGCCGTTGCACTCCTTGCAGGGCTTCCAGCGGCCGTCGTCCCAGCGCCAGCCCTGTCCGTTGCACTTGTGGCACTTCACGGCGCCGGGCACAAAGCTCCCTGTGGGCGGGGGCGGCGGACCGGCAGGCGGGGGCGCGGCCAGACTGGCGCCACCCAGGCTCGATACCAGAAAAAGACACCCCAGCAACAGTCGCCCGACCATGGCTAGCCTCCTCTCCATTCGAGGTGCCTCGTGACCCATGTCTTCTACTGATACGGATACCATGCGGGGCGCGTCCTGTCAAGCTCGCTGTCGAGTTCAGCCGACCGTGGCTCGGACACTGGCCTCCGTGACGGGCGCGATGACGCCGCGCTCGGTGATGATGCCCGCGATGAGGCGCGCGGGGGTGACGTCGAAGGCGGGGTTGTAGACGTCCACGCCGTCGGGCGCGGTCTGCCGCCCAAGGCCGTGGGTGACCTCCTCGGGCCGCCGCTCTTCGATGGGGATGCCGTCGCCGCTGGGCAGCGAGAGGTCGAAGGTGGAGACCGGCGCGGCGACGTAGAACGGCACGCCGTGCTCCTTCGCCAGAATGGCCACGCCGTAAGTGCCGATCTTGTTTGCCGTGTCGCCGTTGGCCGCGATGCGGTCCGCGCCCACGATGACCAGGTTCACTTTCCCCTGCCGCATCACCACGGCGGCCATGTTGTCGCAGATGAGCGTCACGTCTATCCCCGCCTGCATCAGCTCCCAGGCGGTGAGGCGCGCGCCCTGGAGCAGGGGGCGCGTCTCGTCGGCGAACACGCGGAAGCGCTTGCCCTGCTCGTGTGCGGCGAACATCACGGCGAGAGCCGTGCCGTAGTCGGCCGTGGCCAGGCCGCCGGCGTTGCAGTGGGTGAGGACGCCGGCTCCGTCGCGGATCAGGGCCGCGCCGTGGCGGCCGATGGCGCGGCAGATCGCCTTGTCTTCCTCGGCAATGGCGAGGGCCTCATCGAGCAGGCGACGCTTGAGCTGGGGGATGGGCAGGGCGCGGTTCTCGGCGGCCACGCGCTTCATTCGCTCGAGCGCCCAGAACAAGTTGACGGCCGTGGGGCGCGAGGTGGCCAGATAGTCGGTCGCCCGGCGCAGGTCGGCCTCGAAGTCGGCGTAGGTGCCGGCCGTGGAGTTCTGAATGCCCAGGATCGCGCCGAAGGCGGCGGCCACGCCGATGGCGGGAGCGCCCCGCACGCGCAGCACCTTGATCGCCTCCCACATGGCCTCGAGGGTGCGGCACTCGATCTGGCGGAACTCGGTGGGCAGCAGCGTCTGGTCAATCAGGCGGGCGCAGCCATCCACGCCGCCGAGCCATTCGATGGTGGGAACAGGCATCTTGGATTCCCCATCTCCTGTTGCCGATCTCGGAACCGCCAGGGCGGGCCGTCTGCGGCCGCGAGTCCTCACGACCTTCGCCATCATAGCGGCGGGCGGCGGGCGTGTCGAGCGCGGTTCACTGGTACCGGTAGCGGGCGGCACTCCACGAGTCCGCCGCAAGGGCCAGGCTGGCCGTCGCCGCCAGTGCCCACAGGGTCGGCTCGCGCAGGGCGAGGCCCGCGAACAGCACGGGCGGCACCGCCTTGAAGAGCGTGTAGGTGAGGGCCAGGTAGTGGCAGGGCAGTTCCCCGATGAGCGCGGTGGCCCGGCCCGCGCGGCGGCGGGCAAAGGTGGCATAGGCGCCCGAGGCCGCCAACACGGCGCCCGCCGCAATGGCGCCCCACGGGGGCAGGCGTTCCATAACCAGCCACACGAGCGTCAGCAGCATCGCCAGCGAGGCCGCGGCGGCCGCCCACGCGAGCGTTCGCCGCGCCCGTTCCAGCCCCACGCGCACAGCGAAAGTGGCGCTTCCCTGCCGAAGGTCGGCGTCGTAGTCCACTATCTGGTGGAAGTGCAGGTGGACCCACTTGTCGAGGAAGACGGCGGGCGCCGTGAGCCCCAGAACTGCCGCCGGCCCGCCCAGCCAGGCCCAGGGCAGCGCGGCGCAGGCGATGGCCACCGACGCCGCGCACGAGAGCGGGCCGAGGAGTCCTCGCTCCTTGAGCCGCAAGGGCGGTGCCGAGTAGGCCACGCCCAGCGCCACCGCGCCCAGGTAGCCCCCGAGGACGCCCACCCCCGCGCCGGAGAGCACGATCGGCAACATGCCCAGACTCATCAGCCCGGTGACCACGCCGATGCCCACGGCAGGCGGGAGGGTGAGGATCCATCGTTCCTTGCCCGCCGCCAGGTCCTCGGCCCGGTCGGCCAGGTCATTGGCCAGGGTGCCCGACAGGCTCCAGCAGGCCACCGATGCGAGAATGAGCAGGCAGGCCGCCCAGGCGTGGGGGAGCGCCGCGTCGGGCAGTGTGGAAACCACAACCGCCAGGGGGAGCCACAGCGGCCCCGTCTTCCCGAGGCCCCGGCGGCCCCACAGGCTCTCGCGGCAAATGCGCCGCCACAGGGGCGGCGAAGCACTCGCGGGCATCGGCTCAGGCCCTCACCGCGGCCGCGGCGCGAACCAGGGGGCAGGACGGGTCTGGAGCATGCAACCGCCCCGTGAGCGCCAGGGCCATCGCGCGGCATCCCGCGCCGCAGCGGGTCACGTGCTTGCAGTCCGCGCACACCCCGTGCTCCCAGGGCCGACGCATCATCTGGGCGATCGGCGCGTCGTGGAAGATCGCGCCGAGGTCGTCCCGCAGCACATTCCCCAGCGTGGTCGCGGGCGTGTCCAGGCACAGGCAGGGGCTCACGCGGCCTGAGGGCTGTACGGCCATCGAGGCCCGGCACGCCCGGCAGCCGAGGTGCGAGAACTCGATGCGGCCGCTGAACCGTTGCACGAGGGGATGATGCTCGGCCCAGGGCACACGCGTCTCCACCAGCCAGTGGTCGGGCAGCGACAGGAAGTGCTCGAAGACGGGCTCGAGCATCGCGATGACATCGGTCTCGGGGGCAAACGTGCCTGCCGTTCGCCCCACGGGCAGCGGCAGCATGAGGCCGAGCGTGCGCCAGTCCTCGGCCGCGGCGAGGTCGAGGATATCGGGGATGCCGCGCAGCGTGGCCGGCAGGAGGCGCACGGCGAGGGTGGTGTGGAAGCCGTGCGCGCGCACCCGGCGCAGCGCCGTCACCGCCGACGAGACGGCCTCGGGCGGCGTGCCGTGAATCGCGCCATACGTGGCGGGGTCGAGCGAATCGAGGTTGATCATGAAGGAGACCGTCATGGTCTCCTCGCGCAGGCGGCGCAGCAGGTCATCGGTCAGCAGGCTGCCGTTCGAGGCGATGCGCGCCGTGATGCCCAGGTCGGCCATGTGGCGCAGCAGGTCGAGCAGATCGGGACGCACGAACGGCTCGCCGCCCGAGAGGATAAGGCTCTTGACCCCCAGGGCGTGGACACGGCGGATGAACTCGCGCGCCTGGGCCGTCGTCATCTCGTTGGCTTCGGCCGCCCCGGCGTTCGAGAAGCACACGGGGCAGTGGAAGTTGCACCGATAGGTCACGTTCCAGAACAGCGCGCGCAGCGGCGAGGGCGCCATCCAGTCGCCGGGGTCTCGATGGCCAGGCTTGAGCTTCAGCTTGATGTCGAGCATCGGCCCTCCGGGACATCCAGTCCGTGCTACTGGCGAGCAGGTCTGAGGAACTCGGAAGCGAGGTCGCCGCGCATCTTCACCAGGTACTCGACGAGCGAGCCGCAAGCCGAGATGGTGGCCGCCCAGGCCAGGAACCAGGTGGCCTCCCAGGCCAGGTCGGAGAGGGCGATGGGCACGAGGAGATAGAGCATGAAGGTCTTGAGCTTGCCGAACATCGCGATGGGCAGCGGCTTGCCGTGCTCGGCCGCGACCACGCGCAGGAACAGCACGATCAACTCGCGCGAGGTGATGAGCCAGGCCGCCCACACGGGCGAGCGCCCCATCGCCCCGAGCACGATGAGCAGGGTGCACAGGAACACCTTGTCGCCCGTCATGTCGAGCAGAGCGCCCAGGGGCTTGGCGTCGCCGGCGCGGCGGGCGAGCGGGCCGTCCACGAAATCGCTCACGCCCGCGAGGATGGCCAGCGCGATGGCGGCCGGGCGCGTGCCTTCGTTCCAGGCCAGCGCTGCGACGACGGGGGTGAGCAGGTAACGGGAGAGCGACAGGGCATTGTGGAGGGGCAGCATCGCAGTTCCCTGTGTTCAGACGGCTTCGGCCCGCTTCTCCGACTCCAGCACCAGCGTGACCGGCCCGTCGTTGACGAGTTCCACGTCCATCATCGCGCCGAAGACGCCGGTCTCGACGCGGTAGCCGTGCTGGCGGAGGCGTCCGCAGAAGTAGTCGTAGAGCCGAGTCGCCTCGGCGGGGTCGGCGGCCCGCTCGAAACTCGGGCGGCGGCCCTTGCGGCAGTCGCCGCACAGGGTGAACTGCGAGACCACGAGCATGTCGCCGCCCACGTCGCTTGCCGCGAGATTCATCTTCCCCTGATCGTCGGCGAAGATGCGCAGGCCGGCGGCCTTGGCGGCCAGGAAGTCGGCGTCGCGGTCCGCATCGCCCCTGGCCACGCCGAGCAGAATCAGCAGCCCGCGGCCGATCCGGCCCGTGACGCGCCCCTCGACCGTCACGGACGCGCGGCTCACCCGTTGCACGACCGCGATCACGGGTTCTGCATCCCCCATGGGGCACGAGCAGATGACGCTACCGCTTTCCATCATGCATGGCGGCGTCGCCACGTGTCAAGCGGGGATCCGGGGGCGGGCCGGAGTCGTAGGTGGTTTCCGATGCGAGAATCCCCGGAACACGGGAAGGCCCGCGGCAGAGGTAGCCGCGAGCGTCCCGCTTGCGGCTCTCTTCATCCGTTCGACAAGCGGGACGCTTGTCGCTACGAGAATCCGCAGCAGAAGCTGCCTACAGAGATGGTCCACACCCTCCGGGGGGCGTGCGCCAGCAGAGGAGAGCGGCCGACCGTGTGGCGATGGCCCGCCGACTCTGGCGGGCATTGTGGGCGGCGCGTGCCCCATGAGACGCGTCTTGACCCACGCACCGCCTCCCGGTAGGATCGCCCTCGCGGTCCGCCAGCGGCGCAGGACTGGGGCTCGAGCCGCTTGCGGCTCGGCCGAGCGCCCGCGCACAGGATACGAAGCGAGGACTGTGAGGCCCGCCCCGTGTTGCCCCGCCGCTCGATAGCGCGACTCGCTGCCATCCTGCTCGCCTGCCACGCCGTGGCGAGCGCTGCCGCGCTGGACCCCAAGGCGCTCTACCACGCCCTTCGCGGGGACGCCGAACGCGTGCTTCAGCGCTTCTCACCCGAGCGGGTCGAGAAGCCCCCCGACTGGGCTAGACGCCCGGACGCCCCCTTGGCCCGAATCGCCGTGCTCGCCGACGTGCACTACGACGACACGGGCCGCCGCGACTGGACCCAGCACACCCGCCCGAGCCTGCTCAAGGCGGTGCGCTACCTCAACGACACGGTGAGGCCCGACCGTTTGGTGATCCTCGGCGACCTGATCGCCTCGGGCCGCGTCGAGCAGCTCCGGCGCATCAAGGAACTCCTCGACGCCGAGTCCAAGGCTCCCTGCTCGGCCGTGTGGGGCAACCACGACGGGAGGGACTTCGAGAGCGTGTTCGGCCCCGCCAGCTACAGCCTCTCCGTCGGGGGCGTTCGCCTGGTCGCTCTCCAGATCGCCTACAACCTGTGGGACTCGGGCTGGGGCGCCTGCGAGCGCGTCGAGTGGCTCGCCCGGGAGTTCGCCGCTCACGGCCGCGAGCCGACCCTGCTGCTCGTTCACAACCCTGTGGTGCTGCCCACCTTCGCCAACAATGCCGCCGTGCTGCAACTCGTCGAGGCGCAGCCGCAGGTGCTCGGCGTGCTAGCCGGCCACATGCACGTGGACTACGAGCTTCGCCAGGCGAAGGCCCATCTCGGCCTGCCCATGTTCGGGAGGCCGCCTCACGCCTTCAAGGTCATTCACGTCCACCCCGACGCCCTCCTCCTGTCCACCTACGAGCAGTCGGACGGCGCTTACACGCAGGCTCCCATCTATCAGAAGATTGACATCCCGCCCGGCCTGCGCGCACCCGGTGCACCGTGACGCGCTCCTCGGAGCGGGTTCGGGGTGCCCCGCGGGGCGCCGCGTGAGAGGGTTGGCTCAGCAAACATCGGGCGCGCGGGCACCCTCGCCTGGCATCGTGAGGGCGGACGCCCAAGCTACTGGGCTGCGGGCGACGGGTCGGTGTGGCCGAGGCGCTGGCGGATGTCGCGCGACGCCTGCACAACCCGGGCCGCCATGTCGGCCTTGTGGTGGGCGAGCTTCTGGCGAAGATCGGGGTCGCTGCGGGCGAGAATCTGGGCGGCGAGAATGGCGGCATTGACAGCGCCGCTCTTGCCCGTGCCCATCGTGGCGACCGGGACGCCCTGGGGCATCTGGACCATGGAGAGGAGGGAGTCGAGTCCGCCGGCGAGCCCCGTCTCCATCGGGCAGCCGATGACGGGCAGGGTGGTCTTGGAGGCGATGACGCCGGCCAGGTGGGCGGCCTTGCCCGCGGCGGCGATGAAGAGCTCGATGCCCTGGGCTTCGGCGCCGGCGGCCAGCTCGGCCACAGCGTCGGGCGACCGGTGGGCGGAGAGGACGTGAATGTCGTAGGGGATGCCGAACCGGGCGAGTTGCTCGAGGGCGGCGGTCATCGTGGCGAGGTCGGCCTCGCTGCCCATCACGACGGCGACTTTGCGGGCGGCCATGGCATTCTCCTTCCGGGATGGCGGGGGCGGCGGGGCGCACTATAGCAGATTAGCCCCGGCGGCGCAAGGCACAAGGCTCATCAGGGTTTGACGGTTCTGGCCTGACCGGCCTTGTGCAGGGCGCGAGCACTCCCGCTGCTTGCGGACCTGGCGGGTCCTTGGGAGGAGTGACGTGGAGATAGGGCAACTGGTCACTCGCCCACCGGAGGAGAAGACCGTCTGAAGGCGGGACTCCCAGCAGGTGACGGACTCGTTTGGAGTCCCGCCTTCAGGCGACGTTGCCTTATCTCCACGCCATCTGTCTTTGGGAGGGTTCTGCCGAGTGCCCGGTGGGTGCACCCTGCCCATACTTGCTCAAACCGAGAGGGTGGGGAATTGAGCAAGTATGGACAGATGGGCGAGGATTGGCGATTCTCGCGGCTCCGGCCATATCTGCTCATCTGCGGGGTGAGCAGGTATGTGTGTGGGGGGCGCGAGAGCGTAAGGCATTGCGGCATAGAGGGTTGTGGGGCGGCCCTCGCTGGCGCCGCAGGACCCGTCTCATGCTCCCCGACGGCGGCCACGCGAGGATCGGTGGACTCTGGATGAGGCGGCACAAAGATTTGAATCGCGCGCGGGCGATTGGTATACTATGGCCTTGCCTTACGACCCTGAGGAGAGAGAGAAATCATGTCCAGAGTGTGCGAATTCTGCGGGAAGAGCGTGTCGTTCGGGCGCCAGATCGCGCGGCGCGGCCTGGCCAAGAGCAAGGGCGGCATCGGCCTGAAGACGACCGGCATCACGAAGCGGGTGTTCCGGCCGAACCTCCAGAGCGTGCGCATCACCGACCAGGGCCGCGTGCGGCGCGCCCGGGTCTGCACGGCGTGCATCCGCTCGGGACGCATCCGCAAGGCTCCGTGAGCCGCCGCGCTCCCGCCGCCCCCCTTCTAGACACCGGAGGAGTGCCCGTGGATCAGCAGCCTGCCATCGGCGAACGCAGGGCCGAGGACATCGAGGCCGTCGAGAAGTTGGGCAAGGCGCGGGATATCCTGCTGCGCGAGATCCACAAGGTCATCGTGGGGCAGAGCGAGGCGATCGAGCACCTGCTGTGCTGCCTCTTCGCGCGCGGCCACTGCCTGATGATCGGCGTGCCGGGCCTGGCGAAGACGCTGATGATCAGCACCCTGGCGCGTGTGCTCAAGCTCAAGTTCAACCGCATCCAGTTCACGCCCGACCTGATGCCGTCGGACATCACGGGCACCGAGATCATCGAGGAGGACCACACCACGGGCAAGCGGGCCTTCCGCTTCGTCCGCGGGCCGGTCTTCGCCAATATCATCCTCGCCGATGAGATCAACCGCACGCCGCCCAAGACCCAGGCCGCGCTCCTCCAGTCCATGCAAGAGCACCAGGTCACGTGCAGCGGCGTCACTTACGATCTCGAGCCGCCCTTCTTCGTGCTCGCCACGCAGAACCCCATCGAGCAGGAAGGCACGTATCCGCTGCCGGAGGCCCAGCTCGACCGGTTCATGCTGAACGTGATCATTGACTATCCCACGCGCGACGAGGAACGCGACATCGTGAAGACCACCACGTACGACACCGACGTGGAGGTTCAACCGGTCCTGCGCGGCAGCGACATCCTGGCCATCCAGAAGATCGTCCGCCGCGTGCCCGTCTCCGACCACGTGGTGGACTACGCGGTGAACCTCGTGCGCGCCTCGCGGCCGAAGGACCCCACCGCCCCGCAGTTCGTGAAGGACTGGCTGTCGTGGGGCGCCGGGCCCCGGGCCTGCCAGTATCTCATCCTCGGGGCCAAGGCCCGCGCGATCATCAACGGCCGTTACAACGTCTCGTGCAGCGACATCCGCGCCCTCGCGGTGCCCGTCATGCGCCACCGCATCTTCACCAACTTCAACGCCGATGCCGAAGGCGTGACCTCGGTGGACATCATCAACGAGCTGCTCAAGGTCGTCCCCGAGCCGTCCGAGCCCGACTACGCCAAGAAGCCCAAGGCCGCCGCCAAGGAGGCGGCTGCCGCGAAAGCCTGACGTCTTCGCACCTTCCGCCGTCGAGGGGTCACCGATGCCCGAGCTCACCTATGAGCAGTTCAAGCAGATGGACCTCCGCGTGGGGCGCATCACCGCCATCGAAGAGCACCCCAATGCCAACAAGCTCTACGTTCTGAAGGTGGACCTGGGCGAGGGTTGCGACCGCCAGCTCGTCGCCGGCCTGAGGCCCTATTACCCCGACAAGGCCACACTCCTCGGCAAGCGAATCGTCGTCGTCGCCAACCTCGCGCCGGCCGTTCTCCGCGGCGTCGAGAGCCGCGGCATGCTCCTCGCCGCGCAGACGCCGGACGGCGCCCGGGTCATCATCCTTACCACGGACGACGAGATGCCCCCCGGGTCCAAGGTCCTCTAGCGGGCACAGCCGGTCCTTGCTTCCCCATCGCCCCGCGTCCACACGGAGTCCTTGCCGCCGCCCTTCGCCGCGACATGCGAGGGGCACGCGTGAGGCATCGCCTTTGACTCGCTTCGGGGCCTCTGGTAAGATCGCCGCGTACACGTGACCCGGAGACGTTGTGCCATGGCTCTGCCCGATTCGCTCGGCCACTTCGGCCCTTACGGGGGCATGTTCGTGCCCGAGACGCTCATGCCGGCCCTTCAGGAGGTCGAGGCGGCCTACGTGGCGGCGAAAGCCGACGCGGCCTTCCAGAAGGAACTGGCCTACTACCTGGCCGACTACGCGGGCCGGCCCACGCCGCTCTACTTCGCCGAACGTCTCACGCGCCACCTGGGCGGGGCCAGGGTGTACCTGAAGCGCGAGGACCTGCTGCACACGGGCGCGCACAAGATCAACAACACGATCGGCCAGGCGCTCCTCGCCCGCCGAATGGGCAAGGGCCGCCTCATCGCCGAAACCGGCGCCGGCCAGCACGGCGTGGCCAGCGCCACGGCCGCGGCGCTCTTCGGCCTCGAATGCGTGGTCTACATGGGCGCCGTGGACATGCGCCGCCAGGCCCTCAACGTCTTCCGCATGCGCCAGATGGGCGCCGAGGTCCGCGAGGTCGCGAGCGGCTCGCAGACGCTCAAGGACGCCATCAACGAGGCCATGCGCGACTGGGTGACGAACGTGCGCTCGACCCACTACTGCTTCGGCTCGGTCTCGGGCGTCCACCCCTTCCCGATGATCGTGCGCGACCTCCAGGGCGTGATCGGGCGCGAGACGCGCCAGCAGATGCTCGAGAAGGAGGGGCGGCTGCCCGACGTGCTGGTCGCCTGCGTGGGCGGGGGCAGCAACTCGATCGGGCTGTGGCACGAGTTCGTCGGCGAACCCTCGGTGGCGCTCGTGGGCGTCGAGGCGGGCGGCGAGGGCATCGCCTCGGGCCGCCACGCGGCGCGCTTCGCCGAGCGCACCGTGGGCGTGCTGCACGGCTCGCGCAGCTACGTGCTCCAGGTGAACGAGGGGCAGATACGCGAGACCCACAGCGTATCGGCCGGGCTCGACTATCCCGGCGTGGGCCCCGAGCACGGGCACCTGCACGACACGGGCCGCGCCCGGTACACGTGGGCGACCGATGCGGAGGCGCTGGCCGCGTTCCAGACGCTCAGCCGCCTCGAGGGAATCATCCCGGCCCTCGAGAGCGCCCACGCCGTGGCCGAGGCGATCAAGCTGGCCCCCACGCTGGCCCCTGACACGCTCCTGGTGGTCAACCTCTCCGGCCGCGGCGACAAGGATGTGCAGACCGTAGCCGCGATTCTGGAAGCCAGTTAGCAGTCGGCAGGAGGCAGTCGGCAGTAGCCGTGTCCCTTCGGTCCTCTTTGTCCCTTGGGTCCCTTCTTCATGAACCGCATTGACGCCCTCTACGCCAGGAAGAAGCAAGCAGGTGGCTTTGCCCTCAACGTCTACCTCTGCGCCGGCAACCCGTCGCTGGAGGCCACCGAGGCGCTGATCCTGGAGATGGAGCGGCGGGGCGTGGATGCCATCGAGCTGGGCATGCCGTTCTCGGACCCGGTGGCCGACGGCCCGGACCTCCAGCCCGCGCACGCCCGGGGCGTGGCGGCGGGCATCACGCTCGGCCACGTGCTCGCCCTGGTGCGGTCGCTGCGGCGGAAGAGCCAGATACCGATCGCTCTGATGTCGTACTACAACCCGATCCACTACCGCGGCCCGGCCCGCCTGGTGGCCGAGGCGGCCGCGGCCGGCATTGACGGCCTGATCGTGCCCGACCTGCCGCCCGAGGAGGCCACCGAGCTGATCGCCGCAGGCCGACAGCACGACGTGAAGACCGTCTTCTTCGTCGCGCCCACCAGCACGCCCGAGCGGGTGGCGCTCGTGAAGCGTTCGAGCACGGGCTTCCTCTACTGCATCTCGGTCACGGGGGTCACCGGCGCCCGCACGCAGCTCCCGCCCGAGCTGGCCGGCCAGCTTCGCGACCTGCGGCAGGCGACCGATCTGCCGCTCGTCGTCGGGTTCGGGGTCTCCACGCCCGCGCACGTGAGGGCGATGGCCGAGGTGGCCGACGGATGCATCGTGGGCAGCGCCGTGGCCCGCGTCCTCGAGGCCCATCTCGCCGAGCCGCTCGACGCCCTGGTGCGCGCCGCGGGCGACTTCGTGCAGCCCCTCGCCCAGGCGGCCCATCGGTCCCGAGAATGATCCCCCCTCCGTCGCACCTTCCGACCGCCCGGCGCACGCGCCGGCGGCGTTCGCGCCGCCCGGCGCGGGGCAAGCTCATCGCGTGGCGGCCGGACCTCCGATGGCTCACGGGCCGCTCGCGGCGCGCGCAGCGCAACCGCTTCCTTATCCTGGCCGGCGCCGGGTTGGTGCTGCTCGTGGCCGTGATCGTGTCGCTGGTCGAGCTGTCGGCGCGCGAGCACCACTGGCGCGTGCTCGCCGTACGCTACGCCTACGCCACCGGGCTGCCGCCCGGCCTGGTGGCCGGGGTGATCCGCGCCGAGAGCGCGGGCAGGCCCTCCGCCGTCTCGCGCAGCGGGGCGCGCGGCCTGATGCAGCTCATGCCCGCCACGGCCGAAGAGGTGGCCCGGAAACACGGCATCCGCTACTCGGGGCCCGACGACCTGTTCCGCCCCGACCTCAACGTGCGGCTGGGCACGCTGTACCTGGCCTGGCTGCGCAAGCGGTTCCGCGACGACCCGTGGCTCTACATCGCCGCGTACAACGCCGGCCCCGGCGCCATCGAGCGCCTGCGGTTGAGGAACCCAGAGCTTTCATCGGAGGAACTCATCCGCCAGTGCGCGCCCGCGGAAACGCGCGCCTACGTGCCCACCGTGCTGCGCTACTGGCGCGAAGAAAGCCGCTAGGAGCCTGTCCAAGAATCCGCGTGAGGCTGCGACGCCGCCGATTCGGGCCGCACGCAAGGAGCGAGG
>DAOOIT010000068.1 GCA_035384565.1 Planctomycetota bacterium
TCGGAGGCTAAGACCTGCCCCCCCAGAACATGTGGGCAAAGATGAGTCTCTCAGGGGGGGAAGGGGAGGGTGGAAGCCCTGTGCCGACTCAGGGCGCCAGCACGCGGCCACGCCCAATGACAGGCTGACGCCGCCAGGGCAGGAAGAACCCAAGGGAAGTCAGTGCCCCAGGGGCACCAAGAGAATGCCCCCGAAAGCGGGCGGGCCGCTCCGGGGGCATTGGTGTTCTGTCGCTCAGGACCCTTGTGTCCCTTAGGTCTCTCTTGCCTCTTTCAGCTCACATGCCGAGCCACCGGGCGATGGCGGGGGCGTACTTCACGGTGACGCCTGCGAAGACGACGGCGACCATGCTCATGAGCTTGATGAGGATGTTGAGGGAGGGGCCGCTGGTGTCCTTGAAGGGGTCGCCGACGGTGTCGCCGACGACGGCGGCCTTGTGGTTGGCGGAGCCCTTGCCGCCGAGCTGGCCGCTTTCGATGTACTTCTTGGCGTTGTCCCACGAGCCGCCGGCGTTGGCCATCATGACGGCGAGGACGAAGCCGGCCGCCAGGGCGCTGCCGAGGAGGCCGACGACGCCCGCGACGCCGAGGATGATGCCGGTGACGACGGGGACGGCGAGGGCGAGGAGCGAGGGGAGGATCATCTCGCGCTGGGCGCCGCGTGTGGAAATCTCGACGCAGCTCGCGTAGTCGGCCTTGCCGGTGCCTTCGAGGAGGCCCTTGATCTCGCGGAACTGGCGGCGGACCTCCTCGACCATGGAGCCGGCGGCGCGGCCGACGGCTTTCATGGTGAGGGCGCAGAAGACGTAGGCGAGCATGGCGCCGATCATCATGCCGCAGAGGACTCGCGGGTTCATGAGCGTGACGCTGTAGAAGTTCATGTAGTCGTTGATGCCGACCTCGTGGAGGGGCTTGAGCTGGCCGGATTCGACGAGCTTCTCGATGTTCTCGCGGTTGGCGAGCTTGGAGCCGGCGAGGGGGATGAGGGCGCCGGTCTCAGGGTCCTTGACCTCGGCGGAGCGGCGGACGTCGAGGTAGACGCGGAGGCCGTCGAAGTGGTCCTTGCCCTGGTCTTTGAGGTAGTAGACGTGGTCGCCGGCGTAGCCGCCGACGTGGGCCTCGAGGGCGGCGGGGGAGGCGTCGCGGGCCATGAAGTGCATGCCGGTGCGGACTTCCTCGACGTAGGCGGCGAGAAGGGCGAGGGCGGTGAGGGCGGCGGAGCCGATGGCGAAGCCCTTGCCGGTGGCGGCGGTGGTGTTGCCGAGGGCGTCGAGGGCGTCGGTGCGCTGGCGGACGATGGGGGGCAGGTGGCTCATTTCGGCGTTGCCGCCGGCGTTGTCGGCGATGGGCCCGTAGGCGTCGGTGGCGAGGGTGATGCCGAGGGTGGAGAGCATGCCGACGGCGGCGATGCCGATACCGTAGAGGCCGAGGGCGGGGGCGCCGGTGAAGCTGCCGAAGCCGCCGGCGAGGCCGTAGCTGACGAGGATGCCGACGACGATGATGGTGACGGGCGCCCAGGTGGAGAGCATGCCTTCGGCCAGGCCCGCGATGATGACGGTGGCGGGGCCGGTCTTGGATTGCTCGGCGACGCCTTGGGTGGGCCGGAAGTCCTGGGAGGTGGAGTACTCGGTCCACTTGCCGATCAGCCAGCCGGCGATGAGGCCGGTGACGATGGAGCCCCAGATGCCCATGTATTCGCGGCCGAGGGTGTAGTAGACGACGCCGGCCGAGAGGACGGCGATGAGGAGCGCGCTGGCGTTGACGCCGCGCCCGAGGGCCTTGAGGAGCTCGCGTTGGGTGGCCTTTTCGCCGCTGCGGACGAGGTAGATGCCGAGGATGGAGAGGAAGATGCCGATGCCGGCGATGGCCATGGGGCACAGGATGAAGGCGAGCTGGAGGTGCTCGGCGTGCGCGCCGGTGCGGGTGGCGGCGGCCACGCCGAGGGCGGCGGTGGCGAGGATGGAGCCGCAGTAGGACTCGTAGAGGTCGGCGCCCATGCCGGCCACGTCGCCGACGTTGTCGCCGACGTTGTCGGCGATGGTGGCGGGGTTGCGGGGGTCGTCCTCGGGAATGCCGGCCTCGACCTTGCCGACGAGGTCGGCGCCGACGTCGGCGGCCTTGGTGAAGATGCCGCCTCCGACGCGCGCGAAGAGGGCCTGGGTGGAGGCACCGACGCCGAAGCAGAGCATGGTCACCGTGATCTGTTCGAGGCTGAGCGGGCGGAAGAGCTCGATGGCGGCGACGTTCGCGTGGAGCCAGGGGACGAGCTTGTAGAGGGCGAGGAACCAGAGGCAGATGTCGAGCAGGCCGAAGCCGACGACGACGAGGCCCATGACGGCGCCGCTGCGGAAGGCGACCTGGAGGCCGCCGTTGAGGCTGTCCCTGGCGGCGTTGGCGGTGCGGGCGCTGGCGCTGGTGGCGGTCTTCATGCCCAGGTAGCCGCAGAGGCCCGAGAAGAAGCCGCCGGTAAGGAAGGCGAACGGCACCCAGAGGGCTTGGACCTTGAGGCCGAAGGCGAGGACGGACAGGATGACGAAGAGCACGGCGAAGACGATGGCGACGACGCGGTACTGGCGGCGGAGGTAGGCGTAGGCCCCCTCGCGGACGTGCTCAGCGATCTCGCGCATGCGCTCTTCGCCCTCGGGGCGGCGCATCGTCCATTTGAAGAAGTGGAAGGCGAAATAGAGAGCCGACAGCGCGCCCAGCAGGGCGACGCCCCACCAGGCCCACAGGCCGCCCATCGAGCTGGCGGCCGAGGGAGCCGCCGAGGGCTCCGCGGCCGCTCCGAACGCTGCTGAGGGCACTACCCACATCAACCCGGCCCACGAACTGGACACTGTGACCTCCTTATCGCAAGCACAAGGGCAACGCGAAACGGGACTCCCGCGAGGGGAACTGGTTGTGCAACGTTCTGATGGTCGGTGCCGCTCGACGACCCGGTGCTGCTGCCCACCCGACCTCCCGGACTGACGCGGCTTCCGGAGGACCCATTCGAGTTATCCCGCAGCGGCCCATCGAACTGGGACGGCACCGGCGGTCTGGTCTCTGTTGGGCAGGGCCCAGACCCGATCACCTCCCATACGAGGTTGTCGTCTCGGCCTTCTGCGCGCGGCGGATCATCTTGCGCTCTGCACGACGCCGACGCTCGCTTGGCTTCTCATAGTAAGATGACCGCTTGATGTCCTTGATCAGGCCCTCCTTCTCGCACTTCTTCTTGAAGCGCTTCAGGATCTTCTCTAGCGGCTCACTGCCACTTCCGCTCACCTTGATCATGCGCCTCTCACACCACCTTTCGTTCGTGAGGAACCCTACCAGACATCCCGGTGCCGTCCGCCGTCATACGTGGACCCATCAGCACCGAGGGGCCTTGGTGTCAGGCTATTATTATAGGAAAGCTCTCGGGTTTTGCAAGACGCATTGCCCGCCCGCAGCGATTCCGCCTTGGCCGTTGGGCGGGGTTGCGTGTCTTTGAGTTGGAGGGGATTGAGATGCCGGGTGGATTCGTGTGGTCTGTCGAGGGGGGAAGGGGGCGAGTCCGGACTGGCGCCTCGAGTGTCGGGGCGCTCCGGGCGGCCCGGCGGCGAACGCGCCCCGTGAACAAAGATGGTGCGATGGTTCGCGGGGATGCGGGGGGCCTCCCGGGTGGCTATGGAGGCCGAGGGCGGGCACGGAGCGGGATTGCATCGAGGAGTTCGGCGCGGACCCTCTCGGCCAGGTGGGCCATAGTGTAGCTCGACCGGACCTCCGGCTGGAGGCTGCGCGTCAGGAAGATGTGGAAGAGGTCGTATGCGAAGAACACATGACCGCGATGGCGTGGGGGGGCGGTAGATGTGGTCGGCGTGCCAGGCATTGACGATCCTGTTGAAGCCTTGGTTCGCAATCGCCCAGCGCCCGTGGCCCAGGCGCACCAGGATCTCGTACGGCGCCTTCCAGGCAGGGAGGTCGGTGGCCCACAACCATTCGACCTGTTGCATGTCGAACTCCTTCGTGCTCGCCGTCGCCGCGGCAGAGGGGCTCGACGTCGAAGAGGAGTTCGCCGCCGGCGTGGCGGAGCGGGGCCGCAACGTGGCGGACGCAAAACTGGAGGCGGTCGCCCCTGGCGGTGTGGACCGTACGCCGGAGGGTGCCGGGTGCCCCCCGCCGGAAGCTCGCCCCACACCCGTGGGCGGCGAGGATCATCGTTCGGGAGGGGCGGCTCTTCTCGCTCCCACGCTCCGCGTGGGGGCGGTGATCCGGGCGCTCCGCCGTCAATCTTCCCTGAAGAGGAAGAGGCCGCAGAGCGGCCAAGAGGCACGTCCCCACGCGGAGCGCGGGGACGAGAGAATGCATAAAGCGCAGTCTGCGCCCCTGGCGAAGGCCAGAGCTCACATGGCCACCGCCTCCCATTTGACAGGCCACGGGGTCGTTGCTAGGATTGGCCGCCGAATGGAGATGTGGGGTTCGTCGCCATCCATCATCCGCCCGCGCGGCAGAGGAGTCGGGCTATGGACGTGTGTTGCCTGGGTATCCTGGTGGCCGATGCGTTCGGCTCGCCGATTGACGACATTCCGCCGAAGGGCAGCCTGCGGCTCTTCGACCACATGGAGCTCCACATCGGCGGCTGCGCGGCCAACGCGGGCATCGCCATGGCCAAGCTGGGGCTCGAGACCAGCGTGATCGGCAAAGTGGGCGACGACGTGTTCGGCCACTTCGTGTCGAAGACCCTCAACGACGCGGGGATCGACTCGCGCGGGGTGGTGGTGGACCCGAAGGCCTCGACGTCGTTCACCTTCGTGATCGTGGGGGCGGACGGGCAGCGGCGCTTCCTGCACACGATGGGGGCCAACGCCACCCTGTGCGCGGCAGACGTCAACATGGAGATCGTGAGGCAGGCGAAGATCCTGCACGTGGCGGGCACGATGGTGATGCCGACGTTCGATGGGGCGCAGTGCGCCCAGGTGCTCCAGGCGGCGCGGGCCGCGGGGGTGACGACGTGCATGGACACGGTGTTCAACGACCGCCTTCACGATTACATGCCTGTGATCGGGCCATGCCTGCCACATCTGGACATGTTCCTGCCCTCGATCGAGGAGGCCGAGCGCGTGGCGGGCACGAGCGAGCCGCGCGAGATCGTGCGGCGGCTGCACGAGCGGGGCGTGGGGATCGTGGCCGTCAAGCTGGGGCCGAAGGGCAGCTACGTGTTCGGCGACGGCGAGGAGGCCTACGTGCCGTCCTACGCCGTGAAGGCGGTGGACACCTCGGGCGCGGGCGACTGCTGGGTGGCGGGATTCCTGCTGGGCCGGCTGCGGGGCTGGACCCTCGTGGAGAGCGCACGATTCGGCAACGCGGTGGCCGCGCACTGCGTGCAGGCCTTCGGCTGCACGGCCGGCGTGCGGGATTTCGAGGCGACCCGGGCCTTCCAGCGCACGGCGCGCACCATCGAGTGACCCCGGGGGCGACCCCGAAGGGCCCTCGCGCCGGGCAAGGACGAGACCTCCCGCCCCCACGCGGTGCGTCGGGGCGAGTATGATTTCCCCCTTCCTCGGCCCTACGCTCTGCTTCTTTTTCTTTTTCTCGTCCCTACGCTCTGCGTGGGGACGCGCCTATTGGCCGCTCTGCGGCCTCTTCTCTTCCGCGCCGGAGCGGGAGGTTGGCAAGGCCCCCAGCGCCCGCCCTTCCTGTTACGCTCCCGAGTGTATTGGAACCTTCGGGAGGGAGGCCACTGGAGCACACGCAGGCCGGAAGGAGGAATGGCAACGACTCTGCACAGCCCTTTATGGGTGGTCTACATTCAACAACTTCAGACATCGCAACCGCCTCACAGAATCCCCAAATCACTTGACGGCTCATGCAGCCGGTGTATAATGTAAGTGGACACATAGTTTCCTTCCCCTACCCCCGGCTGGAAGGAGGCGCACGATGTGGCGAGAACTGCTGCGGCGACGGGCGGCAGAACGGGGCGGCCCAGCCACCGATGAGGCGGCGCTCGAGCGATATGTCGAGCACCCCTCGCGGGCCCGCGAGTGGGTGGAAGCCCGCATTCGTCAGGCACCCTGGTGGTGCATCTCCTTCCTCGTCCATGTGTGCGCGTTGCTCGTGCTCTGGAGCTGGCCCGTCCGGAGCCACGCCGATATCGAGACCCCCATCACCGAACTCCCCGTGTCGCTCGTGGATAAGGCCGATCCTGAGATCCAGGAGCGCCAGGAGGAGAAGCCCCCGCAAGACCCGCCTGTGGAACTCGAGGACTTCGAGATCGCCGACGTGCCGGACGTGATGGTGCGCGGCGACGAGACCGAGGTCCTTCCCCAGACGCCCGTGGAGCCCGTCGAGGGCTCCCCCTTCGAGAACTCCGAGCTGCCGCGCCTCGACGGCCTTCCGCCGATCATCGGCCCCGAGGCCATGAACCCGCTCCTCCCGCCGCCGGGCCGCCTGCCCCCCGGCGACCGCGCGAGGGTGCGCGAGGCCATCGAGGGCAAGCCCTCCGGCACCGAGTTCAAGACCCTCGTGCCGCCCCTCATCGCCGCGCTCAACTGGCTGGCCCAGGCCCAGGAGCGCGACGGAAGCTGGGACGCCAGGGCCTGGGAAGGCACCAATTCGTACAAGGTCGGCATGGGCGGCCTGGCGCTCCTGGCCTTCCAGGGCGCAGGCTTCACCCACAAGCAGGGGCGCTACCAGCACGTGATCCTGCGAGGGCTCGACTGGCTGCGGAACAACCAGCGCGACAACGGAAGTTTCGCATGGGAAACGTTTTATGAGCAGGGCATCGCCACCATTGCCGTCTGCGAAGCCTACGCTCTGACGGGCGACCCACGCGTGGGACGCATGGCCCAGCGTGCCATCGGCTACATCGTGGCCCAACAGCCTGACCACGGCGGCTTCCGCTACGGCGGCCCCGTGCCCAAGGACCAGGGCGACCTCTCCGTCACCGGATGGCAGATCATGGCCATCAAGTCGGCCCTCATGGCCGGGCTGGACGTGCCGGCCACCGCGGTCGAGCGCTCGCGCGTGTTCCTGCGGAACAGCGCCCGCGACTACGGGGCGAGCGCCTACCTCGTGGGCGACCCAGGGGCCGGCTCGGCGGCCATGACCGCCGTGGGCCTGCTCTGCCGCATCTTCCTCAACGACGGACGCCAGTACGACAACGAGATCGGCCAGACCGCCGCCTACCTGAGCCGCCGCGAGAACCCCGGCCTCGACGCGCCTCCGACCGGGGCCTCCAAGGAACTCGTCGCCGACCTCTACTACACCTACTACTCGTCCCTGGCCATGTTCCAGGTCGGCGGCGAACACTGGCGTGCCTGGCAGAAAATGTACCTGGAACCGCTCAAGGCGGCCCAGGTGAAGGCCACCCGCGACGCCGCGGGCAGGTTCGTCAAGGGAAGCTGGGAGCCGGCCCAGGACCGCTGGGGCGCCCGAGCAGGCCGAGTCTATACCACGGCCCTCGGCGCGCTCTGCCTCGAGGCCCCCTATCGCTTCCTGCCGATGCTCCAGGCCAGACCATGAATGGGGGAGGCGTGAGGAGCCCGGAAAATCGCGTAAGTTCGCTTGACAGACCCTGTGTGAACGTTATAATCCGTAAGTACATTGGATTGTACGGCCGTAACTCCCCAGGAGGTCCCCGAAATGGCCGATGAGCTGAACCCGCAGGGGGTTGACGAGAGTCAGCTCGAACAGTACGTCGAGAAAGAGCCCAGCAAGTGGGAGGAGTTCCTCAACCGCCAACTCCGCCGGGCTCCCTGGTGGACGATCTCGCTGCTCGTCCACGTGATCGTGCTCATCATCCTCTACAGTTGGCCCTACCACGCGCTCGCCCGCGACGAAGTCATCACCACGATTCCCGTCAATCTCGTCGAGGACGTGACGCCCGAGGTCCCGCCCGAGCCGCCGCCGGAGCCGCCCGAAGAGAAGATTGACGAAGAGTTCGACGTCCCCATCGAAGATATCCCGATCTCGCCCGAACCCGTGAGCAAGGACGACCCGGGGCCCGACCTGGACATGGACCCGATGCAGGACATCGTCAAGGACGTCGAGCGCCCCGTCCAGAGCATTGACCCGCCCTCGAACACGCCGGTCTTCGCCGTGGACAGCACGGCGGTGAAGGGCCTGACCCGCGGCATCTACTCGGGCCGCAAGAACTTCGGCACGGGCACGGCCGCCGGCGGCCGCGGCGGCACCAACCGCCACGCCGAGAGCGCCGTGATGGCCGGCCTCATCTGGCTCGCCAAAGCCCAGGAACCCGACGGGCACTGGGACTGCCAGAAGTGGGACGGCGGCGGCAACTTCGACGTGGGGATGACCGGCCTCGCCCTCCTGGCCTTCCTGGGCGCCGGCTACACCCACACCAAAGGCAAGTTCAAGAGCACCGTCGAGAACGGCCTCGAGTGGCTCTCCAAGAACCAGAAGGACAACGGCAGCTTCGGCTGGAAGACCTTCTACGAGCAGGGCATCGCCACCATGGCCGTCTCCGAGGCCTATGGCCTCACCCAATCGCCCGCCGTGGGCCGCATGGCCCAGAAGGCCATTGACTACATCTGCAAGACCCAGCCCGACCACGGCGGCTTCCGCTACGGCGGCGCCGTGCCCAAGGACGAGGGCGACATGTCCGTCACCGGCTGGCAGATCATGGCCATCAAGTCGGCCATCTGCTCCGAACTCAAGGTGCCCCAGGAAGCCGTCGAGCGCTCCCGCGTCTTCCTCAAGAACACCTACCGCGACTACGGCGGCAGCTCCTACCTTGTGGGCAGCCAGGGCAGCTCGCCCGCCATGACCGCCATCGGCATGCTCTGCCGTCAGTTCCTGGGCGGCGACTACGACGCCGAGATCATGGCCGCGGCCGACTACCTGCGCCAGCAGCAGCAGAAGAACCCCCCGGTCGGCCCCAACACCGGCAAAGACCACCTGGTGGGCGACCTCTACTACACCTACTACTCCGTCCTGGCCATGTTCCAGATGGGACGCGAGTACTGGAACGACTGGAACAAGCTGTTCCGCGACCCGCTCGTCAAGTGCCAGATCTCGCAGGTGAACGACGAGCGCGGGCGATTCGTGCGCGGAAGCTGGGACCCCGCGAACCACTTCTGGGCCAAGGGCCGCGGCGGCCGCGTCTACGCCACGGCCATGGCCGTGCTCAGCCTCGAAGTCTACTACCGCTTCCTGCCGGTCTACAAGAAGTAACGCCGCGAGCGCACAGCTCTGAAGAACGCCGCGTGCCGCCGGGCAACTCACCCGGCGGCACGCTCATGTCGGCGGCGCGTGCCGGCGCTCAGTCGTCGCCGCGGGGGCCGTGAGCCGGCTGGAGGAGCGCTCTGGGACGCTGCGCCCCCAGCAGGCGGCGGGCCGCGCGGGGCGGCGGCAGCGCCGGAGGCTCCGCGCGCTCGACCACCACCCGCAGCGTGGCCGCCAGGTGCGCCAGGCTGAACGGCTTGGCAAGAAACACCGCGCCCAGCTCCTCGCACGGCCCCGCCAGGTGGCGCGGGTCGCCCGCGCTCATCACCACGAACTTGCAGCCCTCGGCCCTCCGAACAAACCGCCGCGCGAGGCGCAGACCCCCAATGTCCGGCAAGTCAATATCCACCACCACCAGGTCGGCTGGGCGCGCGCGCCACGCCAGCAGCGCCTCCACGCCCGACGACGCCACCGTCACCTCGAAGCCGCTCTCCTCCAGCACCTCGGCCAGAGTCTCGGCGAGGCTCTCGTTGTCGTCAATGACCAGCGCTCGCTGAATCGCCATAGCAGAACCCCTCAATGCCTACGCTACGCGCACCGGTCCCAAGCCGCAAATCGTGTGCCGGCCATTGCGGGGCTAGTGCCTCCTCCGCTGGCCAATCGTAACGTATTGAATAGTGAAAAGTTATGTTTGGCGATGGACGGCCGGCAGACACCGGAGCACACCCCGCGCCGCCCCCGCGCCTGCCATTCTGGCGCGCCGCCGGCAGTCATTGCCCCCGGGCCGACGAGGCGGGGCCCGTGTCCAGCCGCAGGAGCTCCCACCGCGCCTCCACCCCCTCGGGCCGATCGGCGAACTCCAGGGCCAGTTGGGCCAGGGTCTCGACCAGCGCCCCCAGGTCTCCCGCCATGCGGTGGCAGGCGGCGAGCGCGGCGAGGGCGCGGGGGCGCTCGTCGTGTGTCGCCCAGCGCGCCCAGGCGTCGGCCACGGCCCGGGCCGCCGCCACGTCGCCCCGCACCCGGTGGCAGTCGAAAAGCCCCGCGTAGGCCGCGTCCACAGCGCCCCGGAGACGGGCGCGCCGCGCTGGGTCGCCCGGCAGCACCTGGAGCAGTTGCTGGCCGCGGGCCACTGCGCTCTCGAGGAAGCCGAAGGCCGCCAGCTCGGCCACCTCGGCCGTGTCGTAGGCGATCGGGTGGCGGCGCTGGACCCGGCCTGCCGCAAGCAGGCGGATGGCCTCGCGGCGGGTGGCCGGCGCGGCCGCCGGCGCCAAGGCGGCCAGGAGCAGCGTGCTCGCCTCCCAGTGGTCGCCTCGCTCGGCCAGCAGCCGGGCGGTCTCCAGCGCCGCGCGGGCCCCCACAGCTCCGCCGGGGGCGAGAGCCATCGCGTGGCGGCAGGCGCCCAGCGCCGCCTCCGCATCGGCGGGGGCGAGTTGGGCCGCCGCCGCCAGCGCCGCCTCCGCCGCGCGGCAGGCGAGGGCCGGCGCGAGCTTGCCGGCCGGCACGCGGCCCGCCCAGCGCGCCGCGCCCGCCGCGTCGCCATCGGCCGCGCAACTCTCGGCGAGCAGGGTCAGGTGTTCGGGCCCCAGGGTCTCCGCACCCGCGGCCCCCGCCGCCCACTCCAGGAGGCGCGAGCTGGCACCCTTGGGACCCAGTTGCTCGCACGCCCGGAAGACGGAAGCGGCGGCGGCCGTGAGATGAGTGCCGTTGGGATACGCGCGCGCGAGGCGGACGAGAAGTTCCAGCGCCTTGCGCGGGTTGCCGAGCTGAAGCTGCGTGTCGGCCAGCGCCTGGAGCACCAGCGGCGACGGAGCCTCGCGAAACTCGCCCTCCAGCCGCGACGCCGTCTCGATTCCCTGGCGAACGGCCTGCTCGAGCGCGCGGACCTCGTCCGAATCCCGCCGCGCACGCAGCAGGGCGATGGCCTCCAAGGCGCCTGCGGGGTCGCCCACGCGCATCCTCGCGGTCGCCAGCAGGCGGAGGGCGTCCGCCTGCCCCCGGCCCTCCGACACAGACGCCCGCTGCGCGTGGGAGGCGGCGGTCGCCCACTCGCCCTGCGCGGCGAATGCCTCGGCCACGGCCTGGTGGGCAAACGCCGCGGCCTGGGGGACGCCGATCTGGCCGGCCAGGGCGGCGAGAGCCGCGGGGCCCGGCATGCCCTTGCGTCGGTGGCGGGCCAGCTCGAGGGCGAAGCGCGCCTCGGCCTCCGTCTCGGCCAGGCGGGGCGTCGCGCCGTCCAGCGTGGCGATTCGCACGCACTGGGGCGGAGCGCCCGGCTCGGCGCACGTGTGGAACGCGATGGACGCGCCGTCGGGCGACCAGGAGGGCATCAGGTTCGCCAGGCCGTCGGCGGCGAGGGTGAGGGTGGACTTCCCCTCGGGGTCCACCATCAGGATGTCGGCCGGCTGCCCTCCGGCGCCCGGGTCGCCCGCGGCCGGGCCGAGCGGCAGCGACACGAAGGCCAGCGCATCGCCCTTCGGCGCCCAGGCCGGGGCGAGGCAGGCGCCTGCCAGGTTGCGCGCGAGCGCCCGGCTGGCCCCCGAGGCGGGGCTCCACAGCGCGATCTCGGCGAAGCCGGCGCACAGGTGCCGCTCGGTCACGTAAGCCAACAGGTCGCCCCGCGGCGACCAGGCGGGCCAGTAGCCGGGCACGTACTCGCGGAAGATCGCGGGCGCGGCCACGCGGTACGTCGTGCCGTCCAGAGTGGCGAGGCAGAGCGCCCAGGGCTCGTCCGGCCTCGCCCGCGCCACGAATGCCACGCGGCGGCCGTCGGGCGCCACGGCCGGGCCCCGGGCCTCGCACAGGCCGGCGGCAATGGCGCGCGGCGGGCCGCCCGCGGCCGGCACGCAGTGCAGCGCCCAGCCGCCCGGGCCATCGGCCGACACGACCACCGAGCGCCCGTCGGGCGACCAGGCCAGCTCCGCCGCCCCCTGCGCGCAGGGGGTCTCCCAGGCCGCGCGGTCGGCCGCGCCCCCCGCCGACAGGATGTGAAGGCGAAGCAGGGGCGGCTGGCCCGGATCGCGGACCACCACGGCGCAGGCCACCTGGTCGCCCTGCGGCGAAGGGGCGATGGCCACCGGCGGCGCGGCCAAGCGAGCCGCCGCCAGCTCGGAGCGGCGGCCCGATGCCACGTCCACCTCGCGCACCGCCACCGTGCCGTCGGGATGCAGGGCGGCGTACCGCAGCGTCCTTCCATCGGGCGACCAGGCCGGCGGGTAATAGACGGGCCACTTCCGCACGCACCCCGCCAGCAGCGTCGCGGCCAGCGCCAGGGCGAGGCCGGCGCGCGCCGAGCCACTTGACCGCGCGCGCCGCGTCTGGTTAAATGGCGAGGCCCCTCGGGCAGGAGCACGCAGCGTGCCGGAAATCTTCGTGGCAGGCATCATCCAGGGCTCGCTTCAGGACCGCTCGATCCACGCCCAGTCGTACCGCGAGCGCATCGTGGGCCTCCTGCGGGCCAGGCTGCCCGGGGTCCAGGTCTACTGTCCGATCGAGAACTACCCGAACTCGCTGAGCTTCTCCGACGCCGTGGCCCGCGGCACCTTCCTGGGCCTGATGGCGCGCGCTGCCCAGGCCGATGTGCTGGTGGCCTATGTGCCCGAGGCCAGCATGGGCACGGCCATCGAAATGTGGCAGGCCCACCGCAACGGGCGCCTCGTGGTGGCCATCTCGCCGATGGCGGCCAACTGGGCCGTGCGCTTCCTGGCCGACGTGCTGCTGCCCGACCTCGAGGCCTTCGAGCGCTTCGTGCGCGACGGCCAGTTCGAGCGCCTGCTGGAGGCCCGGGGGATTATAGCGCGCGAGGCGCCGTCAAGCCAGCCCCAGGCGGAGCTCGCCTGAATGAGCCCGCACGAGCCGTTCCACCTTCTCGGCGCCACGCGGGACGATCTGCGCGCCTGGCTCTCGGCCCAGGGCCAGCCCGCGTACCGCGCCGACCAGTTGCTCCACTGGCTCTACGCCTCCGAGGCCGCCAGCTTCGAGGTGATGGCCAACCTGCCCAAGGCCCTCCGCGCCGCACTCGCCCAGCGGGCCGTGGCCTATACCACCCGCGTTGCCGCCACCCGCATCAGCGCCGACGGCACCCAGAAGCTCCTCGTCGCCCTGGCCGACGGGGAGGCCGTGGAGACCGTGATCATCCCCGAAGGCCGGCGGCGTACGGTATGCGTCTCGACCCAGGTGGGCTGCGCGATTGGCTGCCTCTTCTGCGCGAGCGGCGCCGGCGGGCTTGTGCGGAATCTGGCGTCCGGGGAGATTGTCGAGCAGGCCCTCCACGCCCGGCGGGCCATGGCCCCGGCGCACCTCACCCACCTCGTGGTCATGGGCATGGGCGAGCCGCTGATGAATCTGGACGCGCTGCTGCGTGCGCTCGGTGTGTTCACTGCCCCGTGGGGCCTCGCCCTCGGCCCGCGGCGGGTCACGGTGTCCACCGTCGGCCTTCCCGAGGGCATCCGGCGGCTGGCCGCCGAGGGGCCGGGGGTGAACCTGGCCGTCTCGCTGCACGCCGCCGACGACGTGACGCGCGCGCGCCTCGTGCCCCACGCGCGCCCCGTGGCCCAGGTGGTGGCGGCGGCACGCCACTACCTGCACCACACAGGGCGCGAGGTGACCTTCGAGTGCGTGCTCGTGGCCGGCGTGAACGACTCGCCTGCCGACGCCCAGGGCCTCGCCGACGCGGTCGGGCGCGAGCCGATCCTGGTGAACCTTCTGCCCCTCAACCCGGCGGCGGGCCGGGGCCTGGAGGAGCCGCCGCCGACGCGGGTCGAGCGGTTCGTGGCCGAACTCCAGCGGCGGGGGGTGCGGGTGCAGGTGCGCCGGCGACGGGGCGCCGACATCGAGGGAGCCTGCGGGCAACTGCGCCGGCGGGCCGTTCCCACCGCGGGCGGCGACAGTGCAACCCTTGATGCCGCTAAGAGTTGTGACTGAGCCGCCCCGCCGCTTTTCGTGTTGACCCCTCTGGGCCGGTTGTGCTATAATCAGGGTCCGCCTCGCGCGGGGTTTGGCGGGGATGGTCCGGTTGGAGGGCAGGTGTTCGCGCTGCCCCTGGGCTGTCGCGTTCGGGAGGGGTGCCCCCCCCGACTTGCGCCATCGGGCGCCGAGACACGAGTATGGCAGCGATCCTTCGAGTCGTGAACGGCCAGCGAGCGGGGCAGCGGGTCACCGTGGGCGCTGGGGAGACCCTCTCCATCGGACGCTCCGGGGAGAGCGACCTCCAGCTTCTGGGCCTGGGCGTCTCGCGCTTCCACTGCGTGGTCGAAGAGCACGCCGACGACGTGGTGGTGGCCGACCTCAACTCCAGCAACGGCACGTTCGTGAACGGCCAGCGGGTCAAGCGCCAGCCGCTCCGCGTGGGCGACGAGATCGAGATCGGCACGATCAAACTGGTGGTGGAGGCCGTGCCTCAGCGGCGGGCCGAGCCCGTGAGCTGCTACTTCACCGAGTCGAGCGGCAGCGAGACGCGCGTGGTGCCGGTCGTCAAGCTGCCGGACGCCACAGAAGCCGCGTTCCCGGGTGCCGCGGGCCAGGGCGACCAGGAACTGCGCCGCCACCTGGGCGCCCTCGAGAAAGTCTACAAGGCCATCGCGGCCGAGGAGCGCCCTGCGCGGCTGATGGCGATGGTGATGGACACCGTGCTCGAGGTCGTGCGCGCCGAGCGGGGCTTTCTGCTCCTCAGCGAGCGCGGCGGCGGCCTGCGCGCGCAGGTGGCCCGCACGGCGCCCTGGGCCTCGGTGGACCCCCGCCTGCCGGTCAGCCGCTCGGTGCTGCGGGCCTCCATCGAGCGCGGCGCCTCCGTGCTCTGCCCCGACCTCCAGGCCGGCGCCAACGGCGCCAACGGCGCCCAGGCGCCCACCGGCCACACCCGCTCGGTGCTGTGCGCCCCGCTCCAGTCGGGCGACCGCGTGCTCGGCGCGCTCTACCTGGACGTGGCGGCGAGCACCTGGCAATTCACGAAGCAGGACGCCGAGATCGTGGGCGCGATCGCCCGCCACACGGGCCTCGCCCTCCACAAGGCCGAGCTGGTGGACGACCTCGAACGCCTCTTCGTGGGCGCCATCGAAACTCTCGTGGCCGCGGTGGAGGCGAAGGACATCTACACGTACGGTCACTCGGCGCGCGTGAGCAAGCTGGCCCGCCGCATCGCCGAGGGCATGGGCCTCGCCGAACCCGAGCAGGAGCAGGTGAAGCTCGCCGGCCTCCTCCACGACATCGGCAAGATCGGCATCCCCGAGGCCGTGCTGAGCCAGCGCGGACACCTGACCGACGACGAGTGGGCCTACGTGCGCAGCCACCCCCAGATCGGCGAGAGCATCATCCGCCAGATGGGCAGCGACCGCGTGGCCATGCTCTGCCAGCTCGTGCGACACCACCACGAACGGCTCGATGGCACGGGCTACCCCGACGGCCTGACGGGCGACGCCATCCCGCTCGGCGCCCGCATCCTGTCGGTGGCCGACGCCTACGACGCCATGCGGTCCAACCGGCCCTATCGCTCGCCCTACTCGGCGAAGGAGGCGATCGCCGAGCTGCGCCTCAACTCGGGCCGGCAGTTCGACGCCGAGGCCATCGAGGCCCTCGCCGAACTGCGCTCGGAGGCGCGGCAGGCCGCCGGCGCGGAGGAGGCATGAACGAGGCCCCCGCGGCACGCCATCCCATCTCCGCCAAGGCCGCCGCCCTCCTGTGCGCGGCGGCGGTCCTCGCCGCCGGGCACGCCGTCGCCGGCCAGACCCCAACGCCCCCCGTGCTGATCCGGGCCGACATCTTCGCGCGCGAGGGCGCCGATATCCTCTACGCCCTCGGCAATGTGCACCTCGAGCGCGGCGAGGCCGTGATCACCTGCGACGCCGCCGTGATCTGGACCGCCGACCAGGAAGCCTACCTCGAGGGCCACATCCTCTACCGCACCGGCAAGAGCGTGATGGAGGCCGAGCGCGCCTACGTGCGGTGGGGCACAGTGAAGGACGAGTTGACCGGCGCCGAGAAGACCAGGGTGGACCGCGGCTTCATGTTCAATGCCGTCATCCGCTGGAGCGAGCGGCCCGACCAGGTGACCTGGCAGGTGCGGGCCGAAGAGGTCCTCCAGACCGACGTGCAGCGCTTCCTCGCCCGCGGCGGCCTCACCCTCAGCCCCTGCCAGTTCCACGAACCCCACGCCTTCTTCCGCGCCAGCGAGGTCGAACTCGTCACCGACGAGCGCCTCATCGCCAACCACCTCACCTATCACGTCCGCGGCGTCTCCCTGCCGCCCATCTGGCTCTTCCCCATCTACTGGCCCAAGCTCTACATTCCCCTGGGCTGGCAATGGCCCGAGTTCAACATCGAGGTCGGCAGTTCCTCCCGCTTCGGCTTTTATGCGCGCAACGAGATCATCTACGAAATCCCCGAGCGCCTCTTCGGCGTCCTGCGCGCCGACGTGGGCGTGAACCTCGACTACTTCTCCAAGCGCGGCTTCGCGTACGGCGGTAGCCTCGCCTACCGGAGCGAGAACCGCCGCGACCCCAGCCCCCTTGGGCGCGACCTCATCCGCGGCCGCTTCGACGCCTACCGAGTCCCCAACGACAAAGGCGAGGACTACGGCAAGTTCGACCTCGGCACCACCGACCGGTACCGCGTGCGCTTCTTCCACTCGCAGGACTTCCCCTCGGGCCTCGAACTGGACCTCGAGTACCAGTACTACACCGACGCCGGCTTCCGCCAGGAGTACTTCCCGACAGACTACGAGACCGGCAAGCCGATGGAGAACCGCGCCTACGTGAAATACCCGTTCGGCCCTGCCGCCGCCTACGCCCACGTGCGCCTGCGCAACGAGAAGTGGCTCGACAGCACCGAGTACCTCCCGCAGGTGGGCCTCAACGTCTTCTCCTACCCCATCCTCGGCAACCTGCTGTACACAGGACACGTCGAGTTCGCCTACATCCGCCGCCGCCTTTCGGTGCTGCGCCTCGACCCGGGGCAGTCGCCCTTTGACCCCGACTACCAGCGCAAGCGGCGCAAGTGGAACTTCTTCTACGACGGCGACACCAGCTACCCCATCCTCCCTCTGGAGTCCACGCCCCAGGAATACATGTCCGACGGCCGCGACCTCTGGCGCCTCAACACCTACCACCAGCTCGCCCTGCCATTCGACCTCTCGATCTTCCACATCGAGCCGTTCGTGGGCTTCCGCGGCACCTACTACTCCGATACCCTCGACGGCGGCAGCGACTGGCGCAGCATCTTCGCCTACGGCGCCCGCATCTCCACCCAGTTCTGGCGCTCGTGGGACGACGTGCGCGTCCACACCCCGCTCCTCGACCTCCAGGGCGTGCGCCACGTCATCGCCCCCGAAATCCGCTTCCTCTCCATCCACAAGCCCTCCCTGGAAGTGGACGAGCTGATCCTGACCGACGACACCGACTTCTACCAGCCGCCCCGGAACCCGCGCCACGCCTTCCCCGCGCGCCCCTACCGCCCCCTCGACACCACCGGCCTGGCGTTCGGCGACATAGACGCCATCACGCCCGTGAGCCTGGTGAACTTCAGCTTCCTCAACCGCTGGCAGACCCGCCGCGGCGGCAGCGTGGTGGACTTTCTCTCGATTGACCCGAACATCACCTTCTACACCGACAGCGGCCGCGACAACTGGGGCCGCTCCCGCGGCGACTGGAGCATTGACACCCGCTTCACCCCCGTGCACGGCCTGCACTTCTACCTCGACTTCGGCGAACGCGTCTGCGGCGACGCCTTCGACCGCCCGCACGACGTGACCTTCGTCAACACCGGCGCGGCCATCGAACTCAGCGAGCGCTGGGCTCTCTTCCTCTCCCACCGCGTCGAGGACCCCTACTCGAACCAATGGGCCGCCCGCCTCATCTACCAGATCAACAACAAGTGGCGCGTGGACGCCCAGTACGAGACCAACACCGAACGCGGCTACGACAGCAACACCGCCTTCCGCCTCACCCGCGACCTGCACGACTGGATCATCGAGTTCGTCTTCCAGAACGACCAATCGGGCCTGAACAACCTGGTGGGCGTGAGCCTGCAACCCAAGGGCCGCCGCGAACTCATCAGCGGCCTCGAATACACGCGCGACCTGCGCGCCGGCCTCAACGCCTACCAGCGCGAGTCGTACCAGCAGTTCGACTACTGAGCCCCCGGCCACGGGCCGCGGCCGCTGCCCGCCCCTCGCCGACCGACCAGGAGTGGCGCCTTGAGCCCCTCGCCCCGCCGAGTGGACCAGCTCTGGCTCGACTACCAGCGCACCCGCGACGAGCGGCTGAAGGCCGACCTCGCCCGCGCCTGCATGCGGCGCGTCTACGCCATCGCCAAGAAGCTGCGCGCCGAGATGGGCGGCGTGCCCAGCCTCCAGGACCTGGTGGACGCGGGCCTGGTGGGCCTCATGGAGGCCTTCGAGCGCTTCGACCCCGCGCGCGGCGTCTACTTCGAAACCTGGTGCTCGTGGCGCGTGCTGGGCGCGATGCGCGACGACCAGCGCAAGCGCGCCTGGGCGAGCGAGGCCGTGCGCCTGAAGGCCCAGCGCCTGCGCCGCGCCGCCGCCGAGATGGCCAGCGCGCGCGGCCGCACCCCCACCGACGACGAGCTGGCCGAGGCCCTCGGCGTCTCCACGGCCGAGGTGGCCGAGCTCTGGCGCCGCGCCGAGCGGCGCCGCCCCGTCTCCCTCGACAGCGCGCACGAGGACGGCGGCGCCGACAGCGACCCGGCCCTGGCCGACCGCCAGGCCGACCCCGCGCAACTCCTGCTGGCTAAAGAGGCGCGCGAGCTGCTGCTCAATGCCCTCAAGGAGCTGCCGGACAAGCAACGCTACACACTGCTCCTTTACTACTTCGAGAAGCTCACCATGGCCCAGGTGGGAAAGGTGCTCGAGGTCAGCGAGAGCCGCGTCTCGCAGCTCCACGCGGCCGCCCTGCGCACCCTCGCGCGGCGGCTCGGTCCGCGCAAGGACGAACTCCTCAGCGCGCTCGGCGTCTGAGCCGTCCTCCCCAAATTGCCGTCACGGCAGCAAGGAAAAGGCAGCTACTCGGGGCTGCGCTCGCGCGTGGCCAGAGGCGCGAACCACGCGGACGCCTCGGCGGCCGCCGGGGCGAAGGCCTCGGCGGCGCGGTCGTCGGCCTCGGCCCACAGCCGCAGGGCGAGCAGGTAGTGCGCAAGCGGGGCCGGCATGCCGGCCGCCTGCGCCGCCTGCTGGAAGGCGGCGGGGGTCGTCTGCCGCAGCATGAAGGCAGCGGCCGCGGCCCGCGGCGCATCGCCCTCGGCGGCGATGGCCAGCTTCTGCCACAGCGCGGCCGCTCGGTTCGCGTCGCCCATCTCCACGGCGACGCACGCGGCGCGCAGCAGGCCCTCGGCGCTGCCGGCGGCCTCGTACTGCGGCAGCGCGCTCGACAAGGCGCCCGCGCGCACGTAGGCATCGCCCAGGGCCAGGCTGAAGCTGGAGCGCGCGACCGGGCTGTCGTAGAGCTCGCAGGCGCGGCGGTAGTCGCCGAGCAGCGCGGGGCCGTCCGGATCATCGGGCTCGATGGCGGCTATGGAGTCGGCCAGCGCGCGCAGGGCCTCGGCGGGGAGCGGCTGGCGCTGGCGGGCGTAGTGGGCGAGGAGGGCGAGGGCTTCGCGGCGCCGGCCGGCGGCGGCCGCGGTGCCGATGGCCTTGGCCACAGCGGGCGCCAGCGCGTCGTTGGGGTAGGCCGCATAGGCGGCGGCCGCCTGGCTGAAGGCGCCGGCTGCGATGTGAAGCGACAGCAGGCGGTTGGCCGCTGCGGCCAGCGGGGGGTGCAGCACGCCCAGGTGCAGGCGCGCGTAATCGAGCAGTTGCAGCGCGTCGGCCGGCCTCTTCGCCGCCAGGGCCGCATCGGTGGCGGCGGCGAACACGGCCACCATCTGCGGGTCGTCCAGCGGCTGGGCGAAGAGCTCGTGGATGGCGATGGGCTTCAGCCACTCGCCGCGCGCCACGAAGGCCTGGGCCAGGCGCACGGCCGGGCCGTCGGGCCCCACGAGCTTGGCGGTCTCGCCGGGGAAGGTCTTGAGCGTGTCGCGCACGAGGGTGAAGGCGTCGTCGAGGCGGCCCGCGTCGGTCGTCTCGCGCACGGCCCGCAGCAGCACGGGCGCCAGCTTGGGGTCGTGGAGGGCCTCGGCGAGGCGCGCCACCCGCGTGTGGGAGCCCGTGGCGCAGAAGGCGTTGGCCAGTTCGACGGCCGACTTGGTGAGGGCCGGGCCGGCCAGCTTCTCGGCCGCGCAGAAGGTGAGCACGGCCATGGCCTCGTCCTGCTTGCCACGCTGGGTGTAGTGGTCGCTCGCGCGGGCGAAGGCGTCGGCCAGGCCCTCGGTGGGGTAGGCGTCGTAGAGCTCGCGCAGCTTGTCGAAGCGCCCGTTGTTGCACAGGCCGTCGCCGAGCTGGCGCACGCGCGCGGCCAGGAAGGCGTGCACGGCGCCGGCGCCGAGCGCTTTGACGACGCTGGCCAGGTTCCGGCGCTCGGGCGCGAACAGGCCGGCCCGCAGCACGGCCAGGGCCTCGTCGTAGGCGCGGTTGTTGAGCATCTGCGCGATGTACGGCGGGAACTGCCAGAACCAGGCCTCGGCCACCTCGCCGCCGCTGGCCGCGATCTGCGCGAGCGCCTGCACGGCGTCGGCGAAGTCGTTGAGGCTGGCCGAGCAGAAGAAGCGGTGGAGGCGCGCGCGCGAGAGGAGGCCGGGCACCTGTTCGTGCGCGACGCGGGGGGCCAGTTCCTCGACGCGGCGCAGGGCGTCGGCGGCCTCGCGGTGGCGGCGCTCGGCCTCGTGGCACTGGGCCAGGCCCACCAGGGCCTCGAGGCCCTCGTAGCGCCCCTCGTAGCCCTGCGCGATCTTCTGATACTGGATGCGGGCCTCCTCCACGTTGCCGTCGCGGAAGAGCACCTCGGCGGCGTCGGTGAGGCTCAGCCTGGCGGGGGGGAACTCCTGCTCGACGGTGAAGCGGCGCACCCGCAGCCGGGTGCGCTCGGTGAAGAGGCCGGCGGCGAACTCGCGGCGGTCGCGGTGGAGCTGGCGCGCGAGCGTGAGGTCGTTGTAGGCGAGGTGCACCGGCGGCTCGCCGTCGGCGGCGGCGATGCGGAGGCTCATGCCCATGGCGTCGCGGCTCAGGGTCATGCGGTACCAGACGCCGGGGCGCAGGGGCGGGCATTTGCGTTCGGCCACCTCCTGCTGCTGGTTCATCAGCACCAGGCGAGGGTGGGGCTGCTCCTTGCCGCCGAAGGAGAAGCGGCAACTGTGGCGCCAGTCGGAGCCCAGGAAGCAGCCGATCACGGGGTTGGGTTGGGGGGTGCCGTCGGGGTTGGGCGGCACGCTGGCCTCGAAGGTGACCGTGACCTTTCCGGCGATGAGGGTCTGGGTGTGGATGGCGGCGAAGGGGGCCGCGGCGGCCTCGAGCTGGCCGTCCTCGGTGATGCGCCAGGGGGTGTTGTCCTCGACGACCCAGCGCGGCGCGAGCGCGGGGTCCTGGAACTCATCCTCGAAGACGATCTTGGTGGTGGGCTTCTCCTGGCGGGCCATTTCGCGCTCGAGGGCCTCGGCGCCGATGCGCTTGCCGGTTTCGAGGGCGACGCGGGCGCGCAGGTCGCTGTCGCGGCGCGCGTCGAGCACCACGGCGGCCGCGGTGAGGCCCACGCCCAGCACGGCGGCGGTGGCGAAGAGGGCCGTGTAGTGGCGCTTGACGAAGCGCCAGGCGCGGTAGAGGGGGCCGGCGGGCCGCGCGCTGATGCTCTCGCCCGCGATGAAGCGGCGGATGTCGTCGGCCAGGGCGCGCATCGAGGCGTAGCGGCGCTCGGGCGTCTTCTCCATGGCCTTCAGCACGATCGTCTGGATGTCGCGGTGGACGCGCGGGTTGAGCTTCTTGAGCGGCGTGGGCTCGTCGTTCATCACCTTGATGAGGGTGTTCATCATGGTGTCGCCGCTGAAGGGCGGGCGGCCGGTGAGCATCTCGTAGAGCACGGCGCCCAGCGAGTAGACGTCGGCCCGGTGGTCCACGCGCGCGCTCTCGCCGCTCGCCTGCTCCGGCGGCATGTACGCGGGGGTGCCGATCGTGGTGCCCGTGCGGGTGAACTTCGTGTCCGAGTCGAGCTGCTTGGCCAGGCCGAAGTCCAGGATGTGCACGCGGTCCTCGGCGTCAATCATGATGTTGCTGGGCTTGATGTCGCGGTGCACCACGCCGCGGCTGTGCGCATAGTCGAGGGCGTCGGCCACCTGGGTCGCGATGTCCAGGGCGCGGCGCGTGGTCACCTCGCCGGCCTGGATCAGGCTGGCGAGGTCGCGCCCCTTGATGTAGTCCATCGTGTAGTAGTGGCGGTCGTCCACCACGCCCACCTCGTGGATGGGCACGATGGCGGGGTGGCGCAGGCGTGCCGCGGCCTGGGCCTCGCGGCGGAAGCGCGCCACCTGGCCCTCGCTGGCCATGTCGCCGGCCAGGAGCACCTTGAGCGCCACGATGCGGTCCAGGTGGTGCTGGCGGGCCTTGTAGACCACGCCCATGGCTCCGCGCGAGATCTCCTCGAGGATCGTGTGGTTGCCGAACGTGCGGCCCCGATAGTCCTGCGACGCGGCGGCCGGCGCGCTGTCACTCGACGTGCGGGTCGCCGTGTCGCTGTCGGCGTGCGGGGTGCAATGGGGGCAGAAAGCCGTGCTGCCGCCCTGGGGCTGATGAAGCGGGCCGCCGCACTTGGGGCAAAGAGGCTTGAGCATCAGTGGACCGCAAATAGAATCGCGCACCGAGCAGCGCGGGATGTGCGCACCGGGAGGAACCGCTGCAATCTCCTCGATTATAGCGCCGTCCGGGCTGTTTTCAATGCGAAAAGCTCTCTCCTCGTGCCTGCGCTCTGCGTGGGGACGGGCCTCGTGGCCGCACTGTGGCCGCTTCGCCTCCGGAGCAGGAACCTCCCGCGGGTTGCGAACCCGCGGGAGGTTGGGGTTGGACGCGGGAGCGTCCGCATCATCGCCCCCACGCGGAGCGCAGGGGCGAGAAGGTGTGGGCCGGCATTGTAGGCAGGGTGATCCTCTCTGGAGCCTGGAGGGATCGCATGTGTAGCCAGGGCAACACCCTCATCTTTGCCCACCTGGCAGGGCCTCGTACCCCGCGAACCCGGGCGACCGGGCCGTAGCCCAGGGCGGCCGAAGGGAGCCCTGGGGACGGACTCTCGAGAACATGGTGGGCAAGGGGAAGGGTGCTGCCTGGGCTATCCCATTCCGCTGCTTCGGAGCTCCCGCAGCCACCCACAATTCCGGCCCGTCCCGGCCCGAGTGGGTGTGGGCCATTTCTGTAGGTAGCTTCTGCTGCGGATTCTTGTAGCGACAAGCGTCCCGCTTGTCGAACGAATGAAGAGAGCCGCAAGCGGGACGCTCGCGGCTACCTCTGCCGCGGGCCTTCCCCTGTTCCGGGGGTTCTCGCATCAGAAACCACCTACAACTCCGGCCCGCCGCGGCCCGAGTTTTTTCCTTGACTTGCCTGCCGAATACGATACAATTAAGAACTTGCGACTTGCGGCCCCAGCGGCCCGCGCGAGGGCGGAATGCACCAGAAGGTCGTGGCCATTGATGGACCGGCCGGCGCCGGGAAGACGACGGTGGCTCGCGCGCTGGCGGCCCGTCTGGGCTATGTGTATCTGCCGAGTGGGACGTTCTACCGCGCGCTGGCCTGGAAGGCGCTGGAGACGGGCACGCCGCTGGACGATGAGGCGGCGCTGGCGCGTCTGGCGGATGCCACGGCGATTGATGTGCGCGTGGCCGACGACGGATGCTGCGTGGCGCGGGTGGACGGCACGGATGTGAGCGCCGCCTTGGGCAGCGCAGCCGTGGGCGACGCGGCATCGCGCATCTCGGTGTTCCCCGAGGTGCGGCGCCGGATGGTGGAACTCCAGCGGCGGTTCGCCCAGGAGCGCTCGATCGTGGCCGAAGGCCGCGACATGGCGAGCGTGGTCTTTCCCAAGGCGGAGCACAAATTCTACCTCGACGCGTCGGTGGAGGAGCGGGCCCGGCGCCGTGCCGTTGACCTGCGCGAGCGCGGCGAGGAGGCCGACGAGGGGCGGCTGGTGGACGAGATCGCGGCGCGCGACCGCCGCGACAGCTCGCGCCAGGCGGCCCCGCTCCGCCAGGTGGAGGGCGCCGTGCGGGTGGATACCACGAGGCTCTCCGTTGAGGAGGTCGTCGAACGGCTGCTTCGGGCGATGGGCCACCGGGCCTGAGCGATAACGACTTCGGCTACGCCTGCTGGCGGCTCTTCTACCAGTTGGCGTTCATCTTGTTCTTTCGCATCCGAGTCTGGGGTGCCGAGCGGGTGCCGCGGGAGGGGGGCGTGATCCTGGCGGCGAACCACCAGAGCTTCCTCGACCCGCCGGCGGTGGGCATGGGTCTGGGGCGCCAGGTGTACTTCATGGCGCGGAGCACGCTGTTCGATGTGCCGCTGCTGGGCGGCCTGCTGCGCGGGCAGCACGCGGTGCCGCTGGAGCGCGGGGCGGCCGATGTGTCGGCCATCCGCACGGCGGTGAACCTGTTGCGTCGGGGCCAGGGGCTGGTGTTGTTCCCGGAGGGCACCCGGTCGCACGATGGGGCGGTGGGCGTGTTCCAGCCCGGCTTCGCCGTGGTGGCGGCCCGGGCCCAGGTGCCCGTGGTGCCCGTGGCGGTGGATGGGGGGATGGACGTGTGGCCCCGCTGGCGCAAGGTGCCGACCTGGGGGCGGGTGCGGGTGGCCTACGGCGAGCCGCTGGCGCCGCCCGAGTCGGGCAAGGCGGCCGCGGTGGCGGCCGCCGACGAGGTGAGGCGGCGCGTGGTGGCGCTGCTGGAGGACTTGAGAACGCGTGAATGAACGGCCGGCCTATGGGATGGGCCGGCTGCCGTGGCGGCGTTCAGGTCCCTCGTTGTGAGGGGCGGCCGCCAGGGGTTCCCGGGCCTCTTTTTGAGTTTCGAGGTGTGTTCCCGGAATGGGCGCAAACGAATTGGTGAAGGAAATCGGCAAGGACAGGGAATGGCTTGACGGCGAGGTGCAGGCGGCCCTCGAAGGGCAGAGCCTGGACGAACTCGGCACCCTCTACGACAAGTCCATCCGCAACTTCGAGGTGGGCACGATCCTCGAGGGCAGGGTCATTGACCGCCGCGGCAACGACGTGATCATTGACATCGGCTACAAGAGCGAGGGGCTGGTCTACCTGGACGAGTTCGGCGACCGGGCCCACCAGGTCAAGCGGGGCGACAAGGTGGAGGTGCTGCTCGAGGCGGTGGAGGACGAGGCCGGGATGATCGTCCTCTCAAAGCGCAAGGCCGACCGCATCCGCGGCTGGGAGCGCGTGATCGAGAACAACGCCGAGGGCGACATCGTGCGCGGCACGGCCATCCGCAAGATCAAGGGCGGGTTGCTCGTGGATATCGGTGTGCCGGTGTTCCTGCCCGCCTCGCAGATCAGCATCCGCCGGACCGGCGATATCGCCGACTACATCGGGCAGGAACTCGAGTGCAAGATCATCAAGATTGACAAGGAGCGGCGGAACATCGTGGTCTCGCGCCGCAAGCTGATCGAAGAGCGGCGCGAGGAGCAGAAAAAGAAGCTCCTGGCCGAGATCAAGATCGGCGAGCTGCGCAAGGGCGTGGTGAAGAACATCACCGACTTCGGCGCCTTCATTGACCTGGGCGGCATAGACGGCCTGCTGCACATCACCGACATGAGCTGGGGCCGGATCAGCCACCCGAGCGAGATGCTGAAGATCGACGAAGAGGTCGAGGTGATGATCCTCAACGTGGACCGCGAGAAGGAGAAGATCTCGCTGGGCCTCAAGCAGAAGACGCCCAGCCCGTGGGAGGGCATCGAGCAGAAGTACCCCGTGGGCTCGCGCGTGCGCGGCCAGGTGGTGAACATTGTGAGCTACGGCGCCTTCGTGAAACTCGAAGATGGCGTCGAGGGCCTCGTGCACATCTCCGAGATGAGCTGGACCCGCCGCATCAACCATCCCGGCGACCTGGTCGCCATCGGCGACACGGTCGAGGTGGTGGTGCTGGGCATTGACCTTTCCAAGGAGGAGATCTCCCTCGGCATGAAGCAGACCGAGGCGAACCCCTGGGAGGTCGTCGAAGAGAAGTTCCCGCCGGGCACCGTCATCAAGGGCCGCGTGCGCAACCTGGCCAACTACGGCGCCTTCATCGAGATCGAGCAGGGCATTGACGGCCTGCTGCACATCTCGGACATGAGCTGGACGAAGAAGGTCACGCACCCGTCCGAGATGCTCAAGAAGGGCGACAAGGTGGAGGCCGTGGTCCTCAGTGTCAACCAGGAGAAGAAGCGCGTCGCCCTTGGTCTCAAGCAACTCAAGCCGGACCCCTGGCAGGAGGAGATTCCCAGCAAGTACCACGTCGGCGACATCGCCCGCGGCAAGATCACCAAGCTGACCAGCTTTGGTGTGTTCGTGGAACTCGAGCCCGAGTTGGAGGGCCTTCTGCACATTTCCGAACTCGCCGACCGCAAGGTCGAAACGCCAGAAGAAGTGGTCCAGGTCGGCGACGAGGTCGAGGTCCGCATCATCCGCGTGGACACGCGCGACCGGAAAATCGGCCTCAGCCTGCGTCAGGTGAGCCAAGCCGATCTTGAGACCGAGCGCGAAATGGACGAGCGCGCCGAGCGCGCAGCCCTCGAGGAAGTCACCACCGAGCGGCCGCGCATGAGCAGCATCGAGGGCCTCGACGCCCTCGCCAGCCGGGTCCGCAAGGCCGAGGCCCCGAAGGCCCCGCCGAAGCCCGAGGACGCCTCCGCCGGCAAGCCCTCGGCCGGCGGCGACCAGGCCGGAACCGAAACGTAGGCGCTCCGCTACTCCGCACCCCCTTGGCCCGGGCCGCGAGGCAGCCAGCACTGGCCCGCGAGCCCGGGCCATTTCGTACAAGGGCGCCGCCCATGAGCACCGAAGTCGAGCGCCAGCTTGACGTGATACGCCGCGGCGTCGTGCCCGGCGGCATCGTCACCGAGGACGAACTCCGCAGCAAGCTCGCGCGCTCCCTCGCCGAAGCCAGGCCCCTCCGCGTCAAGCTCGGCGTAGACCCCACCGCCCCCGACATCCACCTTGGCCACACCGTTGTCCTTCGCAAGCTACGGCAATTCCAGGACTTAGGCCACACCGCGGTCCTCATCATCGGCGACTACACGGCCATGGTCGGCGACCCATCGGGCCGTTCCAAGACTCGTCCCCAGCTCACCTACGACCAGGTCGAAGCTAACGCCCAGACCTATGTCGCCCAAGTCTCCCACATCCTCCGCAGCGACCGCCTCGAAGTCGTCCGCAACGGCGACTGGTTCCGCAAGATGAGCTTCCTGGACGTCTTGCGTCTCGCCGGCAAGATGACCGTCGCCCGCATGCTCGAGCGCGACGACTTTGCCAAGCGCTACGCCGCTGGCAACCCGATCGCCCTCCACGAATTCGTCTACTGCCTCATGCAAGGCCAGGACAGCGTCGAAATCAAGGCCGACGTCGAACTCGGCGGCACCGACCAGACCTTCAACCTCATGGTAGGACGCGACTTCCAGCGCGACGCCGGCCTCGAACCCCAGGTCTGCATCACCACCCCCATCCTGCCCGGCCTCGACGGCGTCAACAAAATGTCCAAGAGCCTCGGCAACCACATCGGCGTCACCGACCCGCCAGCCCAGATGTTCGGCAAACTCATGTCTATACCTGACAACCTCATGCGCGACTACTACATCCTCCTCACCAACCTGCCCCTGCCCGAGGTCGAGACCCTCCTCGCCGGCCACCCGCGCGACGCTAAAGTGCGGCTGGCCAAGGAGATAGTCGCCTTCTACCACACCCAGGCCGACGCCGCCTCCGTCGCCGCCGAGTTCGACAAAGTCTTCCGCGAAGGCGGCCTGCCCGGCGACATCCCCTCTGTCGAGGTCCCTCCCGGCCTCTTCGAGCCGGCCGGCGTCTGGATCGTCAAACTCATTGTGGACACTGCACTTGCGTCCAGCAGCAGCGAAGCGCGTCGCCTCATCGCCCAGGGCGGCGTATCGCTCGACGGCACCCGCATCGAAAGCGTGGACGCCCGCCTGAACCTCAAAGGCGGCGAAGTCCTGCGCGTCGGCAAACGCAAGTTCGCCCGACTCGTCCTCCCCGGTCAGTGAAACCGCGAATCGAGCGAATCAGGCGAACCCTGAGCGCCGACAAGCGACGCCCGACAACCGAACACCGTCCTCGCGCCTGCTCACTTCTCGCTCTCCGCGCTCACTTTTGACTTTGTGCTATTCTTAGTTGAAATGAAAGGCGGCTCCCTTCACACTGGCTGTGTCTAACCTGGTTCGTTGGGAACCCCAACCAGGAAGAAAGGAGCCGGCAATGAGAAGTGTAGCAGGTGGTAGCCGTCGAGGCAAGAAGCGGCGGGTCTTGGGGGAGCTGACCGTGGTGAGCGCAGAGGAGTTCGCGGGGATGGAGTTGGACGCGAAGGTGGCACTCATCCGGGACCTCATCCCGCTGGGCCTGAGGGCGGTGGAGCAGACGTTGGCCGACGACGTGACGCAGCTGGCCGGGGCGCGCTACTGCCGGGAAGGCGGTCAGCCTGGCCTGGCTCGCCACGGCTCGAATCGCTCGAGCGTGCGCCTGGCGGGCCAGCGCGTGCCGCTCAACGTGCCTCGGGTGCGGAACCTGGCGGAGGGCCAGGAAGTCCCTCTGGCCTCCCTCCAGGCCTTGCGAGCGGCTTCGGGGTCGGTGGATGAGACCCTCCTGCGGCGGGTGCTCTACGGGCTGTCTTGCCACGACTACGAGGCGGCAGCAGCCGCCGTTCCTGGCTCGATCGGGCTGTCGGCCTCGACGGTGTCTCGGTAGTTCATCGAGGCGAGTTCGGCGAAGCTCCGCGAGCTGTGCGAGCGCGACCTCTCGGGCATCGACCTGGTGGCCATGGTCCTTGATGGCAAGGCCTTCGCCGCGGACACGATGGTGACCGCTCTGGGCGTCACGCTCGACGGCCATAAGGTCGTTCTCGGCTTTGTCGAGGCGAGCACGGAGAACGCCGAGATTCTGACGCCTTTCCTTCGAAGCCTCTTGGACCGTGGCCTGAAGATTGCCCAGGGCATCCTCGTGGTGCTCGACGGCGGCAAGGGCCTTCGGGCCGCGGTGCGGCGGGCCTTCGGGAAGAAGGCCCTGGTGCATCGCTGCCAGTGGCACAAGCGCGAGAATGTGGTGGACCACCTCTCGAAGAGCGAGAAGGCGTGGTGGCGGCGGCGCCTCCAGCGTGCCTACGAGCGGCCGACCTACGAGGAGGCGAAGACCGCCTTGAAGGAGATCCGCCGCGACCTCGAGGAGCGCAACCTCTCGGCCGTCAAGAGCCTGGAGGAAGGCCTCGAGGAGACGCTGACGCTTCACCGCCTGGTGGTCTTCCCCTTGGTGGGCATCAGCCTGAAGACGACGAACTGCCTGGAGTCGGTCTTCAGCCAGGTCGAGACCCGGACGGGCCGCGTGTGCCACTGGAAGAACTCCTCACAGAAGCACCGCTGGCTCGCGGCGGCTCTGCTGGACATCGAGCCGCGGCTCCGGCGCATCCGGGGGTATCAGCACCTACCGCCACTGCGGCAGGCGATCCAGCGGGAACTCAGCCTGCCCGGCTGCGAAGCCCAGGAAGCCGGCGACGCTGAAGAAAAGGGGGTGGCATGAGAGACACCCGGGAGGCGCACAATCGCAACTGAAAATTGCATTGACTCCCCCCTTCCTGAGAGACTCATCTTTGCCCACATGTTCTGGGGGGGCAGGTCTTAGCCTCCGA
>DAOOIT010000069.1 GCA_035384565.1 Planctomycetota bacterium
GCCCCGCTGGCGCCGGCAACGCAGCCCACGGGGATTCTTGGACAGGCTCCTAGCCTCCCGCGGGTTGGGAACCCGCGGGAGGTTGTCGCGGGGGAGCGCCGCCAAGGTCGGCCGCGGGTTTGGCCGGCATGTGGCGTTTCGGCAACAGATCACCCATACTTGCTCAACCTTGAGGGGGGAGAAAATGAGCAAGTATGGCGGGAATGGCCACGGAAGCCGCCGGATCGCCAAAGCGCCATACTTGCTCATTTGCCGTGGACGAGGCGGGTGAGCAAGTATGGGGGTCGGGCGTGTGGTTCTTCGGACCCGTCGGCGCGGCGGCCTCCTCGGCGGCATGCCCGCGTTGACTCGTCTCAGGGGCTTTCCTATACTGGCGAGGGGAGCAGCGACCGGAGCGGTCCGCCATGCGCGCTGAGGATGATGCCCTCGTTGCCGAACTCGTGCTGCGAAAGGGCTGGCTCGACTCCGCCAGGGTCCGCCGCGCGGTCGAGCTCAGCGAGGCTGCGCGGGCGCTGGACCTCGAGCAGGGACTCCTGCACGTCCTCGTCCAGAAGGGCTTCCTCAGCGAGCAACAGGCGCGGGAGTTGACGGGCGAACTCAGCCTGGAGCACCTCGCCCGCCCCGAGAACTGCCGTGCGATTGCCGGCTACCACGTGCGCGGGCAGCTCGAGGCCTGGGGCCTGGGCGCGGTGCTGGACGCTCAGCAGCTCTCGATGGATCGGCCCGTGGCCCTCAAGGTGCTGGCCCCTGCGCTGACGCGCGATGCAGGGCTGCTCGATCGCTTCCTGCTCGAGGGGCGCACGGCCGGCCAGGTGAGCCACCCCAACGTGGTGGGCGCCATAGACCTCGGGCGCTGCGGGGACTACTGCTACTATGCGACCGAGAAGGTCGAGGGCCAAAGCCTGCGCGTCCTCTTGCGCGGCGGCCCGCTGCCGGTGGGCATGGCGCTGGACCTGGCGCGCCAGGCCGCGCAGGCGCTGGCGCACCTTCACGACCTCGGGCTCACCCACCGCGACGTGCAGCCCGACAATCTGCTGCTCACCGGGGAGGGCGTGGTGCGCCTCCGCAACGTGGGCGCCACGCGGATGCCCGGGGACCCCTCGGTGCAACGGACGGGGATCCCGATCGGCACTCCAGGCTACAGCGCGCCCGAGTTGGCGGCCAACGGAGCGAGGGCGGACATTCGGGCCGATCTCTACTCCCTGGGCGCCACGCTGTACCACGTGGCCACCGGGCAGCGCCCGGGCGACCCCACCAGCGGGGCCGTGCCCCCGCCGTCGGCCCTGCGCCCCGACCTGCCGGGCCCCGTCGGCGAGATGATCTGGCGGCTCATGGCGCTCGACCCTTTGAAGCGATACCCCGACCCGGCCGCGCTCCTGGGCGCCATCGAGGACGCACAGGCCGGCTTGCGCGCCGCCGCCTCGCTGGCGGCCGCAGTGGCCCAGACCCAGCAGGAGCCGCCCGCCGCGGCCGCCTCGCCGCCTGAGATCGCCTCACTGATTCCTGTGCCCCTGCCCCCGGAGGGCACGGAATCCGGAGCCGCCGTCCTGCCGAGCATCGGCCCGCCCGAACAGGTGGGGGCCCCGGCGCCCGCGGGCGCGGTGCGGCGACGGCTGGCACAGGTTGCCTGGGCGTCCGCCTTCGCCGTTCTGGCGGCTGCCCTGGCTGTGGCCGGCGTTTGGGCCATACGGACGAAGCTCGGCGGGCTGGCCAAGGCCCCCAGGCCCGCCGACGCCGACGAGGCCCCGGGCGAGAAGGCGCCACACGCCGAGCCGCCGAAGGAGGCGCCCAGCCCGCCGCCGCCCACGCCACGGGCGACCCGCCCCGAGCCCGAGGCTCCGAGCGCCCTGGTGCGGCTCGCCGAGGAGGCGCTGGCGTTCGACCGCGCCAACCCCGAGAACCACGCCGAGGCGCTCCTGCGCCTGCGGAGGGGCCTGCTCGCCGCCGGGGACTCGCCGCTGGCGCTGAAGCTCCAGGCGCGCCTGCTCGCCCGCCAGCAGGGCTTGAGCGGGCAGGCGAACGGGGCGTACACGGAACTGAGCAACCGGCTGGCGGCCCTGCGCGCCGAGGGGCGATTCGGCGCGGCCCTCCAGGCGTGCCAGGCATTCCCCGAAGCGCTGCGCGCCGGGGCGTGGGGCGACCTGGTTGCCGCGCGGTTCACCGAGTTGCTCGAAGAGGGGGAGAGGCACTACCTGACGCTCGCGGCCAAGGGTGCGCGGGCCTTCCAGGAGGAGCGGCCCGACGAAGCGGTGAACGCCTACAAGGCGATCGCCGACATCGGGCTGCCGTGGCTCCGCCGCGCGGGCGGCGCGCTCGCCGCGGCGGCCTCCGCCTATGCCGAGGAGCAGAAGCAGCGTATGGCCGCGGCGGCAGCGCGGCGCGCCGTTCTCGATCGCCGGCGCGCGCTGGGCGGCCTGGCGAAACACTTCGCCGCGGTCTACGAGGAGATCAAGAAGCGCGATTACGCCAAGGCGCTCGAGGTGTGCCAGGCCGTGCCCGACAGCTTCCGCGAGGGCGACCGCGGCAAGGCGCTGGCGGCCCTCGAGGGGCGCCTGGCCCTCGTGGCCAGGCTGTGGGAGGCCGTTCTCAAGGGCCCCCCGAGCGCCATCGGGCAGGCCTTCTCGCTGCACGGTACCGAGTGGGTGATTGACGGCTTCGCCGGCTCGGGCCTGAACGCGCAACTGGTGCTGCGCAGCTCCGACGCCCGCGACCGCACGCTGCGTCAGCTCATCTGGCGGCTGCCGGGGCAGCAGCTCGCGCGCCTCGCCGAGTGCGCCGTGGCGCGAGAGCCCGCGGGGACCGGCGACCTGAAGGTCGGCCTCCTGTGCCTGTTCGAGGGCGAGGCCGCCCGAGCCAGGCAGAAGCTCCAGGAGGCCGAAGCGGCGGGCCAGGACGTGGCCGCCCACCTCGACGAGCTGGAGGCCGAGACCCTCGTGGCCGGCGCGCTGGCGGCGCATCGCCAGGGCCGCTGGGCCGAGGCCCGCAAGCTGATTGAGACCGCTCTCGATCGCTTCGGCACCACGGCGCCGGCCATCCTCAGCCACCGCGTGCTCTCGAACGCCCTGGGCGACTGCCTCGCCCGGCTCGGGGAACCGAAGGAACCTGCGAGCGCCGCGCCGGCCGAGCTACCCGAGGCCCTCCAGTGGCTGGCCCTGCTGCCCGAGACGCGCCTCGGCCCCCTGGCGCCACCGAACCCGCTCGACGCCGCGTTCGCCTCGCCGCTCCAGCGCAGAAGTCCCGTGCGCCTCGGGCTGGACGGCTGGGGCGACATCACGCTCTCGCTCCGCTGGACATCGGAGCCGGCGGGGGGCCTGGTGCTCGCGGCGCGGGTGGCCGAGCCGCAGCCCGGGCAGTTCCAGTACTACTATGTGGCGGTGGGGGAGGGCCAGATGACGCTCGGACGCAACGACGCCGGCGGAGCGAAGGTACTCGCCTCCAAGCCCTTGCCCGCGGCCTCGGGAGCCGGGGCTCGCCGCCTGGTCTTCAGCCTCGCTGGGGCCAGCCTGTCGGCGGCTCTGGACGACGGGCCGAGCCTGACCGCAGCCGACACGGCCCTGGCGAGCGGGCGCGTGGCGCTGGCCGCTCCGGGCGCGCCGGTGCTCGTGCACGAGCTTCTCGCGCTCCCCACCGCGTCGCGCCGGCCCGCGGCCAAGGAGCGCTGAGGCCCCGGCATGCCGTTCCATTTCACGGACCACATGCGCGCGCTGATGGCCGACATCGCGGCCACGTGCCCGGAACTGCGGCATGTGGACATGTCGCGGGTGGCGGTGACGTTCGCCCAGGCGCGCCACGCGCGCCTGGACGGGGTTTATGCGTGCGTCCGTCCGCTCCGCTTTCCCGACGGCGGGGTGGAGCTTCGGCGGCCCCGCGCCACGTACGCCATGCCGCGCGTGCTCGTGGGGGGACGCGAGATGCTCTACGTGGTGGAGTTCCGCCTTCCGCGTTTCATGGGGTTGCCGTTCGAGGAGAAGGTCGCCACGGTCGTGCACGAGATGTACCACATCAGCCCGAAGTTCGATGGCACCTTGCGGCGGTTCGCCGGCTCGAAGCCGTACCACACGGGGAGCCAGCGGCGCTACGATGCGGCGATGGGGGGAATCGCCCGGGCCTACCTGGCCGCTACGCGGCGGCCGGAGCTCCACGCCTTCCTGCGGCACACGTTCGACTCGCTGGCCGCGGCCCACGGGGGCCTGGTGGGGCTTCGCGTGCGGTGCCTCAATCCGCGGCGAGTCCGGTGAGAGGGCGCGAGGGCGGAGGTGTCACGGGCGCCCCTTGGCTTTGGGGGCCGCGGCAGGCGTCGGCTCGGCGGTGAACTCGAGGGCGAGGGGGAGGTAGGTGTCGTTGCGGTCGAAGCGCACCTCGCACTCGATGGGCTCCTGGCCGCCCTCTTCCAGCAGGACGAGTTCGTTCTGGTCGCGGAGCCATGGGGTGGGCAAGCGGTACCCCAGCCCCGCCTCGGCGCCGGCCTGGCTGTAGAGGCCGGCGAAGCGGCCATTGAGCCAGATGGCCCCATAGCTGACGCCCTTGAGGTGGAGGCGAATAGCCGGATGCACGGCCTGCTTGCGCGGGGCGAACGTGGCGCGGAACCAGCGGACGGGCGCGCCCCTGGGCGCGGGCTTCGCGCCCGGGGCAGGGTCCAGCGGCTTCCAGGCGAAGGACTGGCCTGCGGGCTCGAGGCCCTCGCGCTGGCGCCAGCGGCCGGGCGGCTGGCCGTCGAGGGTGAGGCCGCCCAGGATGCCCCAGGCCGAGGTGGGGGCGAGGGGCACGCCGTACGAGAGGGCGTTGCTGTAGCAGCCCCAGTTCTTGAGGAGGATGGCCAGGACGTTCTCGCCGGCCTTCACGGGCAGGTCGAACTGGGCGGGGTGGGGGAACGCCCGCGGCCCATCCATCAGGCGCTTCGTGGTGCTCTGGCCGATGCACTGGCCGTTGAGGTACACGGTGGCCGCGTCGGCGATGTTCTCGAGCGTGAGCTTGCGGGTGGCGGCCTTGGCGGCCTGGAAGCGGCAGCGGTACCAGCCGTGGCGTCCCTCGCCCAGTGGCAGGGGGCGGAGAGTCTCGTACCAGGCGGCATCGGCGAAATCCGGGCTGGCCTCGGCCAGGTCGTCGGCGGCCTCCCACTTCCGCAGGAACAGCGTCAACGGCTCCATCACTTCGAGGTCGAGTCTCAGATCGATCCGCCGGGCCGTCTCATCGCACTGCACGTCGCCGACGCCCGTGGCCTTGGCCACTCCACGCAGGGGGGCGGTGGGGTAGAAGGTCACGGCTTGGCGCACGCGGCGGGTCGGCAGGCGCAGTTCCACGCTCGTCTTGTCGCCTGTCGTCCACTCGCCGATGCGGGCGGGACCGATGAGGATGCCGGCGCCGTCGAGGACCCAGGTTTGCCCCACCTGGCTCTCCTCCAGGGCGATCACGTGGATGGGCACGTCGGCGTCGAACAGGAAGTCCTTGCGTTCGCCTTTGGCGGCGCACTTCCATCGAAGGGTGAGCTGCTGGGCCTTCTCGTTCCAGGCCAGGGCGTCGGCGCCGGCGCGGGCGGCCGGCGCCTTGGGCGTGCGGAAGACCATCATGGCTTCGGTCTTCTCGGGGGTGTGGACGACGAGGACGCGCTTGTCGGGATAGGGCTGGATCGTGAGCACCTGGGCGGTCGAGAGGGCCAGGGTCGTCTTCGGCGTGAGGGGATAGGCCACGACGACGTGACGCAGCTCGCGCGGGTTGGTGGCGAGGGCCGCTGTTTCGCCGGTCGCGGGGTCGGCCAGGGCGAGCGAGCCTTCGCCATAGCGGCGCTTGAAGAAGAGGAGCGCCGTCTGCCCGTCGGTGCGTCCGTGGGCGACCATGCCGGCGCGCCGGCCCTGGTCGAGGAGCGGATGGGCGCTCAGCGTGGTGGCCTGGGTGAACACGCTCTCGAAGGCTTGTGCGAAGAGGTTGGCCGTTTTGGCCTCGGCGAAGACGGGGCTGAGGCCGCCGCCTTCGAGCAGGCCCGAGGTCGGGGCCTCGTGCCGCGTGGGGAAGCTGGAGGCGGGCAGCCGCGCGAGGTTTGTCCCGGCGGCCCACAGCGAGTGATTGTAGCCGTCCACCCCCTTGGCGAGTCCCTCGACGAGGATATCGCCCAGGCCGTCGAACGCCTTGGTTCGCTCGCCCCAGGCCACGGGGCCGGCGGGCATCAGCTCGGTGGTGGCGAAGAGCATCGTGTCGGTCGTGCGGGCCTGCTGGAAGTCCTTGCACGGATTGAGCTCGGAGAGGACGATCGGCACGCGGAAGCCGCTGTTCTTCACCTCGTCGTAGAGGCGCAGCAGGTAGCGGTCGTCGGGGCCGCGGTAGTGGTCTTCGATCTGTACCAGGGCCACGGGCCCCGCCGGCGCCTGGCGGGCGAGGAGGACAGGGAGGAGCTTCGCCCAGTAGCCGTGGACGGCCCGCAGGTATCGCTCGTCGGCGGCGCGGATGAGGAGCTTGGGGTCGTCGGCGAGCCAGGCGGGCAGGCCGCCGCTCGTCACGCCCGCGTTGACGTAGGGGCCGATGCGCACCAGGGCGAGGAGCTTCAACTCGCGGCAGAGGTCGAGGAAGCGGCCCAGGTCGGCCGCGCCGTCGAGCACCAGCTCCGCGTCCCGGGCGGGCTGGTGCAGGTTCCAGGGCACGGGGGTCTCGATGGCGTTGAAGCCGGCCAGGCGCGTCTGGAGCAGGCGATCGCGCCACTCCTCGGGCGGGAGGCGGAAGTAGTGCACGCCGCCACAGCGCAGGAGCAGGCGGCGCTCGCCGATGAGGAAGCTTTTGGCGTCGAACGACACGTCGCCGCCCGCCGGCGGCTGACGCAGCCCCGCGGTGCCCTCGGCCCAGACCGCCGCCGCGACGAGCCCCCCGGCGAGAGCCAGCCGCCGGGCGAGAGCCGGCCATCCGTTACTCAACGCGGTCCACTCCTTCCTCCCCGCTCCCTGTCACAGTACGAGATCGGCTTCGCAGGATCAAGGCGTTCCTTGCAGGGCGTAGAGGACGAAGTCTGGGCGCGGGTTGCCCTGCCGGTCGGCCCCGAAGACGCCCAGCGAGGCGATGTGATGCTCGCGCGTCATCGCGGCGAAGAGGTTCACATAGGCCTCCAGGGGCACTCCCGGGCGTGGCTCGCCCTGGTAGCGGTAGCCGTAGCTGCCGGCGAGGCGGGCCAGCTCGGGCCAGTTGACATAGATGTGGGTGACGCCGAGCGCGCGGAGCCCGTCGCGAACGCGGCGTGCGGGCTCGCCGGGGGGCCCTGCTTCGAGGATGCGCTCGATGGGGTGACGGTCGAAGACGCTGGCCGCGAGCGCGCGGCGCTCGCAGTAGAAGGTGCGGGTCTCGCCCACGAAGAGCACCAGGGCCTCGTCAGGGAGCCTGTTGATGGCCTCGATCGCCGACTGCGAGTACGTGGCGCCTTCGTTGACCTTCCGCAGGAACGCCTGGGGCGGGTCGCTCAGGCCCACCCACATCACCGGGCCGTGAATGAGCAGCGTGGTTGCCAGCGCATAGGCCAGGCCGCCAGCGACCAGGCCGCGCGCGATGCGGCGGGGCCACACCCGGGGCAAGGCCGCCAGACCGATGCCGCCCAGGAGGGCGATCATGGGAGAGATGGGGTCCAGAAAGCGGTCCAGCCGGTGGGTGAGAACGTACCAGGCCATCAGGCACAGGACGCTATAGGTGGAAAGGATCAATGGTCCGTCGGAGGCGACCAGGAACGCCGGCGCCGTGACCAGGGCGAGGAGCGACACCGAGAGGAACACGTCGCTGGCGGTCTGGAGCGCCGGCGCGCGGCTGAGCGGCTCGGGCGCGAAGCGCTCGGCGGCTGCCCACACCAGGAACACCGAGGCCGCGTAGAAGACGGCACGCGTCGAGCGGCGATCAGCCAGTGCGACCGGCACGAGCGCGAAGAGCAGCAGGACCGGCGAGGCCGGCGGCACCCGGCCCCCCTCCCGCGGCTGGTCGCGCCAGACAGCGTAGCTCCACACGCGGCGGGCCAGGCTGAAGAACCGCAGGTCCGACGCCTGATGGTGGAGGCGGAACTTGGCGTCCTGCTCCGCCGACCAGTTCGAGCTCCCGAACACGCCGTAGAGGAGCGGGTAGGTGGGGTTGCCGGTGTTCACCGCATTGCGGATGAGCCAGGGGCTGGCCGTCGCGACGGCGGCGGCGCTCACCAGCGCGGCCGTGGCGGCGGCCCGTCCGAGCGTCCGCGGCCGCACCACGCCGCCCCCGAGGATGAACAGCCCCAGGGGCGCCAGCACGAAGAGCACGGCGGGGTACTTGCACCCGATGGCCAGGCCCGCCAGGACCCCGCACAGCGCCGCATAGCGCCAGCGCTCGCCCGGCGTCGCGGCCCGCCTCCAGAGCAGGAAGGCGTAGAGCGCCAGGAATCCGTACGCCGTCAGCGGCAGTTCCACGACATAGGAGTTCAGCGTGGCCAACTCAGCAAGCAAGGGCGTCGTGAGCAGGAGCGCCGCGCCCGCGTTGCCGGCCGCGGGAGCCTCCATCCGTCTGCCGCAGGCGGCGAGGGCTCCCGCCGTCAACACCACGAAGCCGGTGAGCACCTGCAAGCCGACCGCCGCGCCCATCAGCGGGCCGCCGACGCAGCTCATCGCCAGCAGGAAGAGCATCTCGGTGTTCTGGGGGAAGTTGGCGTAGACCATGTCGCGCAGGAACGTGACCCTGCCCTCCCGCCACCAGTGCGCGGGCGCGGCGAGGTGGTACTCCAGCGAATCGTAGTCCGCGAACACCGGCACGTTGGCCCGCGTGAGCGCCAGAAGCACGATGGCCACGCCCAGGGCGGCAGCGGCCACGCCCAGGAAGTCCGCCTGCTTCCTCCAGGCATTGAGCGCTCGCGTGCCGCTGGCCAGCGCGCCCCAGAGATCGCGCGCGCCCAGGCACCCCAGCGCCAGCACCAGGCCCCAGCACAACGCGGCCATCAGCCAGGGAGGCTGCCCGCTCGCGGAGCCGATGAGGAACGTGAGGAGCGAGAAGGCGCCCATGCCCAGCGCGCCGCCGAAGACCACGCGTTCGGCGAGGCTCAGGCCCCCGTAGCCGGCGCGCCGGAGCAGCGCCATCCCGGCCCCTGTCGCCACGGCCCAGAGCGCCGTCGCGATCAGCGCCGTCGGCAGACGGAGCAGCCCCGCGATCACGAGAGTCGGCAAGGCATAGAGGCTGGCTTCGAGACGGCCCGCGTCGCCGCACATGGATACCAGGAGGCAGGCCGGGTAAGCCAGCACGGCCGCACACCACACGAGAAAGGGGACCAGGGGGAACGGAAGGGCTGGAGCGTGTGGATTCGAGGGAGACGGGTCGCTCATCCACGGCCCTCTGGGTGCCAGGCCCTGCTCCGACGGCGCGCGGCGGCCGCCGCGCCGGCCGGCGCTATACCGCGTCGGCGGCCTATCCGCCACGCAAGCCGACGCCGGCGAGTGCGCCCTCGCTGACGAACACGCCCTCGAGCATGCCCCTCAAGCCCTGCGGGTTGGGGGAGGTCTCCAGCGCCACCCGCTCGTCAATCCAGCCGTTCTTGATCAACTCGTAGAGCGAGCGGTTGAAGTCGATCATTCCCTCGGCCCGGGACTGCTTGATGACATCGAGGATGCGCACGTCTTCCGCCTGCTCGATCAGCTTGGCGATGGGAGGCGTGACGATCATGATCTCGAGGGCGGGCACGCGCGCGACGCCCGGCTTGATCGAGGGCAACAGCTTCTGGCACACAATGGCCTTGAGGTTGAACTGGAGGCTGAGGCGAATCTGCTTCTGGCGGGCCGACTCGAAGAACTCGAGCAGGCGCGAGAAGGTCTGCGGCACGGTGGAGCTGTGGAGCGTGCCGAACACCAGGTGGCCCGTCTCGGCGGCCGAGAGGCCCGCCTGCACCGTTTCGGTGTCGCGCATTTCGCCCAGCAGGATCACGTCGGGGTCCTGGCGCACCACGTAGCGCAGGGCCTCGTGGAACGACGGCACGTCAATGCCGACCTCGCGCTGGTTGATGGCGCAGCGGCGGTCGGTGTACATGTACTCGATGGGGTCCTCGATGGTGACGATGTGCAGCCGCCGCGTGGTGTTGATGTACTCGATGAGGGCGGCGAGGGTGGTGGACTTGCCGCTGCCGGTGACGCCCGACATGATGACGAAGCCCTGTTCCAGGGCGGCGATCTGCTCCATCACGGAGACCGGGAGGTTGAGTTCCTCGAACGTCGGGATGCGGAAGTTCACGAGTCGGGCGGCCAGGCTCAGGCAGCCGCGCTGGTGATAGGTGTTGATGCGCACGCGGGTCCGCTCGTCCACGCTATAGGCCAGGTCCACGTCGCCCACGTGCTCGAGGGTGCGGATCTGGTCCTCGGTGAGGATGTCGTAGACGAGGCGGCGCACCTGGGCGTCGCTCAGGGGGGGGAGGTCGAGGTTGCGCAGGTCGCCGCGGATGCGGAAGATCGGGGGCGAGCCGGCCTTCAGATGCAGGTCCGAGGCGCCGTACTTGCCCATCAGCCGGAACAGCTTGTGGATTTCCTTCGAGTCGGCCGCGCTGGCGTCCGCCATGGCTGGTCTCCCATGCATCGGCGTCTCGAGGGCATTATACCCCGAGTGGCTGGCAGCGTCAACGCGGGCTTGGGGCCCGCCTGCGCCGCCCGGCGCGGCCTCCGCGCGCCGTCTCGGACGCGGCTATTGCTTCTGACGCCGCCTCTGCATGAATGCCTCGTACTGCTCGGGCAGGTGGAGGCGGATCTGGGCGATCATCTCCTGGTCGGAGACCGTGCTGGTGCGTCCCGCGGCATACTGGTCGGCGACCCAGCGGCAGATCTTGTGGAGCTTGATCTTCGAGAGGCGGTCCTTGCCGTGCAGGTCGAGGAAGTTGTTCACCCAGAGGGCCACGCCGTCGGCGCCCGACTTGTCGGTGATGGCCACGGCGGGGGGCCGCCCGAGAAGGGCCATCGTGTCGAAGATGTTGTAGATGCGCTCGTCGCGCCACAGGCCGTCGGCGTGGATGCCCGCGCGGGTGGTGGCGAAGTGCTTGCCCACGAACGGCGCGTTGTCGGGCAGGGTGTGGCCGATCTCGTGCTCGTAGTAGTTCACGAGGTCGGTAATCGCGTACGTGTCCACGCCGTTGAGCGTGCCCTTGATGGCCACGTATTCGAAGATCGCCCCCTCCAGCGGCGGGTTGCCGGTGCGCTCGCCGATGCCGAACAGGGTGGCGTTCACCGCGTCCACGCCGTAGAGCCAGGCGGTGACGGCGTTGATGTGCACCTTGTGGAAGTCGTTGTGGCCGTGCCATTCGAGGCGGTCGGACGGGATGCCGGCGTCGTGGGTCATGCGGTAGACGAGCTTGGGCACGCTGCGGGGCAGGGCGACGCCGGGGTAGCTGAGGCCGAAGCCCATGGTGTCGCACAGCCGCACCTTGACCTTGAGGTGCTCGGGCAGGCTCTCCGACAGCTCGGCCAGCTTGGTGCAGAACGGCACCACGAAGCCGTCAATGTCGGCCCGCGTCACATCCTCCAGATGGCACCGGGGGCGGATGCCGGCGTCCAGGGCCGCCTTCACCACGCCCAGGTAGTGGTCCAGAATCTGCCGCCGGTCCTTGCGCAGCTTGTAGAAGATGTGGTAGTCCGAGCACGAGGTGAGGATGCCGGTCTCCCGGAGGCCCAGCCTCTCCACGTTCACCAGGTCGCCCACGTCGGCGCGGATCCAGCCTGTGATCTCGGGGAAGCGGGCGCCCACCTCGCGGCACGCCTCCACCGCCGCGCGGTCCTTGTCGGTGTAGAGGAAGAACTCGGTCTGCCGAATCACGCCATTCGGGCCGCTCAGGCGCACCAGGAACTCGAAGAGGCGCCGCGTCTGCTCCACCGTGTAGGGCGGGAGCGACTGCTGGCCGTCGCGGAACGTGGTGTCGGTGATCCGGATGTCGCGCGTCAGGAGTGCCTTGGGGGCGAACTCCACCAGCTCGCCGTCAATCTCCTCGCACACCTTGCTGTCGAAGACGATGCGCGGCGGGAGATCGTAGGGGAACATCTCCTCGAGAAGCCTGGGCTGGGTCACCTCGACCAGTTCGCGCCGGTGGGCCATCGGAACTCCTCATCTCTCTACAGGGACACAATCCCCCAGGCCCGCCGCCTCGGGGCGGGCCACAAGCGGGAACCTCGACACCTGGACACGCCGAGCTGACGGAACGCCCGACCTGGTTGCCCCGCCAGGACTCGAACCTGGAAACCGAGACCCAAATTCTCGTGTGTTACCATTACACTACGGGGCAGCCGCCAGACACATTATGTTAGCAACTGGCGGAGCGAAAGTAAAGGCCAATTCGCGGCCGTCCGCAACGGCAAGGGGGCGCGCGGTTGCCCACCTGGCGTGCCTGGCATCGGCAGCGGCGGAGCCCACTCGGACGCGCCCGCGCTCCGCCCCCCGCGCGCGTCGCCCTTTCCTTCCGCCCGCGTTTCGTGTAGAGTGAACGGGGACGGGAGACGGGTCTCCGCCAGGATCCCACGCCGCATGCTTCGCTGCGCCTTCGTCACGTTCGGCTGCAAGGTCAACCAGTACGACTCCCAGGCCATGCGCGAGACCCTCGCGCAGGTCGGCTGTTCGGAGGTCCCCGCCGCCGCCGAGGCCGACCTCTACGTCGTCAACACCTGTTGCGTCACCGCCGAGAGCCATCGCAAGGGGCTCCAGGCCATCCGCCGCATCGCCCGCGCCCGCCCCGCCGCCCGCATCATCGTCACCGGTTGCAGCGCGGAAACCCACGCCGAGAGGCTCCGGGACCTCCCTGGGGTCGTCTGCGTCGTGGGCAACCAGGGCAAGGCGCGCCTCGCCGACGTCCTGGCCGAGCACGGCCTGTGGCCGAAGCCCGCCGGCGCGGCCGAATGGCCCGCGATCACGCGGTTCGCCGGCCACAGCCGCGCCTTCGTGAAGGTCGAGGACGGTTGCAACGACTTCTGTTCCTACTGCATCGTGCCCCACGTGCGCGGGCGCGTGCGCAGCCGGCCGCCCGACGACGTGGCCGCCGAGGTGGCCCGCCTTGTTGCCAATGGCTACCTCGAGGTTGTCCTCACCGGCATCCACCTCGGCGCCTACGGCCTCGATTGGGGGGACGAGCCGGCCCTCGCATCCCTCGTCCGCCGTGTTCTCGCCACGCCCGGCCTGCGTCGCCTGCGCCTCAGCTCGCTCGAGCTGCGCGAGGTGAGCGGCGAACTCATCGAGCTGGTGGCCGCCTCGCCCAGGCTCTGCCCTCACTTCCACATCCCCCTCCAGAGCGGCGATGACCAGGTGCTCCGGGCGATGAACCGGCGCTACACGGCGGCCGACTTCCTTCGGCGCCTCGACGCCATTCGCTCCCGCATCGCAGAGCCGGCCCTCACCACCGATGTGATTGTCGGCTTCCCCGGCGAGACCGACGAGCAGTTCCGCCAGACCCTCGCGGTGTGCCGCCAGGCCGCGTTCAGCCGCGTGCACATCTTCCCCTATAGCGACCGCCCCGGTACGGCCGCGGCCACGATGCCCGGCAAGCGGCCGCCCGCCGTCCTCCGCGCGCGCCGCGACGAGATGAAGGCCCTGGCCGCCGACCTCATGGCAGCGTACCATCGCCGCTTCGTCGGGCGGACCGTGGAGCCGCTCGTGGAATCCGAACGCGACCCGCGCACCGGCCTGCTCGTCGGTTACACCGAGCGCTACGTCCGCACCCTCTTCCCCGGTCCCGACGCCCTGTGCGGCACGCTCGTCGCCGTCCGCGCCGTGGCCGCCACGGCATCGGGCCTTCGCGCCGAGGCCCCGTCCTGAGCGGAAGCCGCGCCCGGCGCTAGATGGCCGCGGGAGCGCGGATCCGAAAGAGGCTGTGAATGCCAACACCATTCCGGAGCAGGCGGAGGCTCACTTGCGGTCGAAGAAGGGGTTCTTCCCCGTGGCGCTGAGGGGGATGGCGAAGGCGATCTGGACCTCGGGCGGCAGGAGGCCGGCCTCGATGGCGGCCTTGCCGAAGGAGAACATCATCCGGTTGTCGGCGTGGTGGGCTGCGGCGACGGCGGCCGCCGAGGCCATGGCGATGCCGAGGTCGCCGGCGTTGTAGACGCAACGGCCGCCGGCCTTGACGCAGGCCTCGCAGTTCTCGTGACCGCAGAAGCCGCAGTGGGGGATGCCGAGCGGCCCGATCTTGGAGCCGATGAGCACGACCAGGGGCGCGGCGTCGCAACCCGCCGCATCGCGCGCGAAGAAGAGGGCCTTGGCGTCGGCGGCGGCGATGGCGCGCATGCGGAGGGTGACTTTGGTCTTCTCTTCGCCCCGGAAGATGGCGATGTAAAGGTTGTCGAGCCCGCGGGCCTTGGGCGCCGTGCGGGCGGCGAGGCACATCAGATCGGCGACGGTTTCCAGGGCGCGCAACTCAGGCGAATGCTCGGCCATTGGTTTCTCCTTTGGTCAGGTGGCGTGATGCGTGATACGTGAGAGGAAAGGAGGAAGGCCACGCCATCTTCTCTTCTCACGCATCACGCATCACGCATCACGTATCAGGTACTCCCCTTCCTCTGAATCTTCGCCCACTCATCCTTCAACGTCACGCTGCGGTTGAAGACGGGGCGGCCGGGGGCCGAGTCGGGGTCGGCGCAGAAGTAGCCCAGCCGCTCGAACTGGCAGCGGTAGCCCACGGGGGCCGCCGCGAGGCTGGGCTCGAACTGGCAGCCCGTGACCACCTCCAGCGATGCAGGGTTCACGAAGTCCTTGAAATCCGCGCCCTCGGGCAGGGCGCCCATGTCCTCGCGGGTGAACAGGTGGCTGTAGAGGCGCGCCTCGCCGGCGACGGCGTGCGCGGCCGAAACCCAGTGGAGCGTGGCCTTGACCTTGCGGCCGTCGGGCGCGTCGCCGCCGCGCGTGGCGGGGTCGTAGGTGCAGCGGAGTTCGACTACCTCGCCGGTGGCGGGGTCCTTGGCGACGCGCTCGCACCGGATGAAGTAGGCGTAGCGCAGGCGCACCTCGCGGCCGGGGGCGAGGCGGTAGAACTTCGGCGGCGGGGCCTCCATGAAATCCTCGCGCTCGATGTAGAGGACCTTCGAAAAGGGCACTTTGCGGGTGCCGGCAGCGGGGTCTTCAGGGTTGTTGACGGCGTCCAGCTCTTCGGTCTGGCCGTCGGGGTAATTCTCGAGGACGACGCGAAGGGGGCGGAGGACGGCCATCACGCGGGGCGCGACGCGGTTGAGGTGCTCGCGCACGCAGTGTTCGAGGAGGGCGACGTCTACGAGGCTCTCCACCTTGTTGATGCCGATGCGGGTGCAGAACTCGCGGATGGCCTCGGGCGTGTAGCCGCGGCGGCGCAGGCCGGCGAGGGTGGGCAGGCGCGGGTCGTCGAAGCCGCGGACCAGGCCCTCTTTGACCAGTTGGATCAGGAGGCGCTTGCTCATCACCGTGTAGGTGAGGTTGAGGCGCGCGAACTCGATCTGGCGCGGGTGGTAAATGCCCAGCTCGTCGAGGAACCAGTCGTAGAGCGGGCGGTGGTTCTCATAGGCGATGTCGCACAGCGAGTGGGTGATGCCCTCGATCGAGTCCTCGAGGCCGTGCGCCCAGTCGTACATCGGATAGATGCACCACGTGTCGCCGGTGCGGTGGTGGGCGGTGTGGAGGATGCGGTACATGACGGGATCGCGCAGGTTGAGGTTGGGCGAGGCCATGTCGATCTTGGCGCGGAGGGTGCGCGAGCCGTCGGGAAACTCGCCGGCGCGCATGCGGCGGAAGAGGTCGAGGTTCTCGGCGACGGAGCGGTTGCGGTAGGGGCTGTCCTTGCCTGGCTCGGTCAGGGTGCCGCGGTAGGCCGACACCTCGTCGGCGGAGAGGTCGCACACGTAGGCCTTGCCCTTGCGGATGAGGGCCTCGGCCCACTCGTACATCTGGCCGAAGTAGTCGCTGGCGAAACACAGGCGATCGCCCCAGTCGGCGCCCAGCCAGCGCACGTCCTCGATGATCGCGTCCACGAACTCCTGTTCTTCCTTGGTGGGGTTCGTGTCGTCGAAGCGCAGGTTGAACAGCCCGCCGAAGTCCTGGGCCACGCCGTAGTCAATCCACACGGCCTTGGCGTGGCCGATGTGAAGGTAGCCGTTGGGCTCGGGGGGGAAGCGGGTGTGCACGCGGGTGAAGCGCCCGGTGCGCAGGTCCTCTTTCACCGCTTCGCGAATGAAGTCCGACGGGGCATCGCCCGCCGACGGGGTGCTCGGGGCTGGGTCGCTCATCGTGCCGTGCATCCTCGCGGGTTGAGGGGTCGGGTGCTGGGGCCGTGCCCGGATTATAGCATATCTCCCGCCCCGCTGTTAAGCGAGGGGACGCACTTGAATTCCGTGGCCCCGAGTGCTAGCATCCTGAGCGCGCCGCCGGCCCCGGGCAGACGGCGGCGCGACAGCTTCCGGGTGCCCTGCGACGAAGGAGTGTGGCATGGCGAGCGAGAAATGGACGCGACGCGGCTTCCTGGCCGGCTCGACGGCGGCCCTGGGGCTCACGGTCGTGTCGCGCAAGGTGCTGGGCGGGGAGACGGAGACGCCGCCCAGCGACACCCTCGGCGGCGCGCTCATCGGGTGCGGCGGCCGGGGGGGCGGCACCTTCAGCGAGATGAGCAAGCTGCACGGCAGGCCCAAGGTCAAGGGACCCGACGGCACGATGGTTGATCCCAAGCCGACCTTCAAGGTCGAGCGCCGGGCCGACTGCGACGTGCGGTTCAAGGACCGGGCCGACAACAAGAAGATCTACACGGACTTCCGGCGCGTGCTGGAGCGGCAGGACATAGACCTTGTGGCCATCGGCACCCCGCCCCACTGGCATGCGCTGATCAGCATCGCGGCCATGGAGGCGGGCAAGGACGTGCTGTGCGAGAAGCCGATGACGCGCTTCATCGCCGAAGGCCGCGCCGTGGTGCAGGCCGCTCGCCGCTACGGCCGCATCTTCCAGGTCGGCACCTTCGGCCGCTACGGCGCCGCCAACGACAAGGGCAACGTCCAGAAACACAAGGCATTCATGCGCGGCCTCATCAAGAACACCGACATGGTCTACCACATCAAGGGCGGCTTCAAGGTCAAGGAGTGGAGCGGCATGACCGTGGCGCCGCCGCAGCCCGTGCCCGCGAACCTGGACTGGGACATGTACTGCGGCCCCTCGCCCCTGCGGCCCTACCACCCGCACCGCGTGGGCGGCACCCACCGCGGCTATTGGGACTACGAGGGCGGCGGCCTGGCCGACATGGGGCAGCACTACCTGGACGCGTTCTGCTGGACCTATGGCCGCGAGAACACGGCCCCCGTGGAGATCGAGCCCTACGCGCCGCCGGCCCACCCGGAAGCCACCGGCCTCTGGGGCTGGGTGGAGATGAAGTACGCCGACGGCCTGACCCTGGTGCTCGAGAGCGGCGAATGGGGCAAGCCCTACGAGCGGGCCAAGACCAAGGGCCTCAACCTCGACCAGGCCCTCGGCGACGAGGGGAAGAAGAAACTCGCCGAGCTGCCCGACCCCGAGCCCCTCGTGCCGTTCGCCGAGGCCGTGGTCACCCGCAAGCGCGGCGAGGGCAACGACCCCGAGGGCTTCCACCGCACCGCCTGCATCCTGCACCTGGCCAACATCGCGATCCGCATGGGGCGCACGATCCGCTTCGACCCCGTGGCCGAACAGATCGTGGGCGACGACGAGGCCAACCGCCTCGTGAACCAGCCCATGCGCGCCCCCTGGCACCTGTAGCCATTGCCGACTGGGGAGTGCGGCTTGCGGATTGAAGCCCTGGATTGAGGAGCGAACCGATGCCCGTCAGCGAGGAACTCAAGAAGCTGGTGGATCAAATGCCCGACGCCGACCGTCGGGGCATGTACAGCAACGTCTACGAGGAGAAGAAGCCCAAACCGAAGGAAGGCGAAAAGGAGGCGCCGCCGCCCGAACAGCCGAAGACGTACAAGGATGTGGACAAGGAGCGGATCGAGGCGGCCATCGCCGAGATCCACAAGGGCGGCCGCGAGAGCCTCCTCGGCCTCATTGACCTGCTCGTCGAGCCCGTGACGAAGAACGAGGAGGCCAAGCCGCACTACGCCCTCCACGCCCTCGCCCTGCACGTGTGCAAGCTGGAGGACAAGGCGGCCCGCAAGGAGTTCGCCAACACCCTCGCCGCGCAGCTCGGCGGCAACCGCCCCAAGCCCGTGCAGGCCTACCTGTGCCAGGAGATCGGCACCGCCGGCGGCAAGGATGCCGCGCCCGCCCTGGGCAAGCTGCTGACCGACGACGAGCTGTGCGACCCCGCCGCCCGCGCGCTCACGGCCATCCGCGAGGGCGCCGCCGAGCAGTTCCGCGCCGCCCTGCCCAAGGCCGCCGGCAAGTGCAAGCTGACCATCGTGCAGAACCTGGGCGTGCTGGCCGACGCCGAGTCCGTCGCTGCCCTCAAGGCCGCCGCCGCAGATGCCGATGCCCACACGCGCATGGCCGCCGTGTGGGCGCTGGCCAACATCGGCGACGCGGGGTCGCTGGACGTCGTGCTCAAAGCGAGCGACGCGAAGCCGGGCTGGGAGCGCATCCAGAACACCAAGAGCTGCCTGCTGCTGGCCGAGAGGCTGATCGCGGCAGGCAAGAAGGCCGAGGCGGCACGCCTCTACACGCACCTGCGCGACACGCGCACCGACGCGAGCGAGAAGTACGTTCGCGAGGCCGCTGAACAGGGCCTCGCCGCCGCGCGGTGATCTGCACCAACCGCTCCAGCGCACGAGGGGGCAGGCATCGCGCCTGCCCCCTCGCATGATACCCTGTGCAATCCCGCCGGCCGCGCCTCGCGGCTCACTCGCGCTCCAGTTGCCGCTCGAGGTAGAGCTGCCACGAGCCGGCCGCCATGCGGCGGGTCGTCTCCGAGAGGCGGTACTGGGTCATCATCAGGTCCGTGTCCTTCGCTTCGCCGGGTGGGAGGAACTGGCTCAGGAGTGCGACATAGCAGGCGCCGCCGTTCGGGTCCTCGACCACGGGGGTCAGGTGGGCGGGGCTCAGGCGGAAGATGGCGCGCACCAGCTCCTCCTTCTCCCCCAGGCCGGTGATGGCGCTGCTCTTGCCCCATCCCGCGTCCGGCGGGTAGAAGGGTCGCGACAGGGTCGCCGTGACCGGCCGCGGCACCTCCACAGTGAACGGCTCGTCCTCGACGGCCTTGCGGAAGGCTCCGCGCGGGTCGGCGGCGGCCTTGCCCAGCGCGGCGGCGATTCGCTCGTGCAGCTTGCCCGCGGCGGCGAGGGCGCGCTGGACGGCCTGGTGTCGCTCCCAATCCATCTCCACCTGCGTGCGAATGGCGTCGAAGGCGGGGATTTCGGCGGGCTTGCGCTCGATCACGCGGAACAGGCAGGCGCCGTCCTCGCCCACGACGGGGCCCACGAGGTCGCCCTGCTTCGCTGCGAAGGCCTGCTTGGCGAGGTCGGGGGCCGGCCCGAGGTGCTCGAGGCCCTTCCTGTCGCGGTCGAAGGGCTCGCTCTGGACGGCGAGCAAGGGGGCGTTCTTGGCAGCGTAGGCCTTGAGGTCGGCCGCAGCGCCTGCTGCCCGGAGCACGCCGAGCGCCTCGGCCAGCCGCTTGCTGGCTTCCGCCTGCGCCTTGGCGCGCAGCACGCGACGTTGCACGAGGTCCCTCACGTTCTCGAAGGGGCGGAAGGCCGGCTGCGCGACGGCCGACCAGTCGCGGTAGGTGGCCTCCTTGGCCGCCACGCTGCGGTCGTACTCCTTGTGCAACTCGTCGTCGCTCGCGGTGAGCGCCTTCGCCAGCGCGGCATAGTCGGCAGCCAGGTACTCGATCCGGACCATCTCGGGGACGCGGAAGGTTTCCTTGTTGGCCTCGTAGTGCTTCTTGAGTTCCTCCTCGGCGGGCTCTTCCTCGACGGGCGGGCCGAGCTGCCAGTGGCGGATGGCCGTGGCCTCGACGGTGAGCAACTCCTCGGGCTCGCGCTCGGTGACGAGCGCCACGAAGACGCGGGCGCCCTCGTCCGTGGGCACGGCCGGGGTGAGGCCAGGCTTCTCCAGGGCGAAGATGGCGTCGGTGAGGGCCGGGGGCGCGTCCTCGCCGGGGAGGGCGAAGCGGAGGGCGTCGAGCCGCTCGGTGTCCACGGTCTTCGGCGCGGGGGACGCCTGCTGGACGGCCTTGTCGAAGGACGCGGCCGCGGCGGCCGCGCGGAAGGCTTCGGCGGCCTTGCGTGCGGCGGCGCGGGCGGCATCGAGCTTGATGGCCTGAGCCACGCGGTCGCGGACCTCGGCCAGCTCGGGGTCGCGCGCCGGCGTGCGGGCCGCCAGGCGGCACACGGCGAAGCCGTTGGCCCCCTCCACGACGCGCGGGACCACGTGGCCGGGCTGCGCCTGGCGCAGGTCGTCGGCGATGCGCCGCACGCGGCCCAGCGGGCTCACCGTCGCGGGGTCCTCGAGGGCGAAGGCCTCGCTCTTGCCGTAGTCGAGGCCGAGCTGGGGCGCCAGGGCCGCCAGGTCGGCCTCGGCGGGCTTCGGGCTCTTCTTGAGGGCCTCGAGGGCGCGGTCGGCGGCGGCGCGGGCCTCGCGCTCGGCGCGCTCGCGAGCCATGTCCGTGCGGACGCGGTACTCGGTCTCCTCGTACGACATTCCGCGGTACTCGTGGTCGGCTCGCTCCTCGAAGTAACGCCGGCATTCGGCCTCGGTGAGGGCCGCCTGGATGGCTCTCTGCCGCGGGGCGGTGGCGGCGACGAGGAGTTCGACCGTGGCCTGCTCGGGCACGCGGAACGCGGCCCTGTGGGCGGTGAAGTGGCGCTCGATGGCGGCGGCGTCGGGCTCGACGGCGCCTTGCAGGAAGTCGGCGGCGCGGAAGATGGCTACCCGGGCCCTGGCGGTGCCGCCGGGCTTGCGTTCGGCCAGCAGGGCGATGAGCGCCCCGTCGCGGGTGGCGAGAGGCTTGGTGAGTTCGCCCGGCTTGAGGGCGCTGATGGCGGCGAGGGCTGTGGGCTCGTCGGCGAGCGGCCCCTCGGGCCTCGAACGGGGGAACGGGCCGATGGTCTCGGCCCGCAACGGCAGGTCGCGCGCCGAGGCAATCGGGTGGGCGGCGGGCACGGTGCGGAACGCCTCGCGCACGAGGCTGTCGCGCAGGGCGGCGAGGCGGTCGGCGAGGGGCTTCTTGGCCCACTCGTCCTGGAGCTTCGCGCGTACGCGGTCGCGCGCCGCGGCGGGGGCGGCGTCCCAGGCCGGCGCGTCTTTGATCTCGTCGTGGGTGACGTAGGCCGTGTCGCGATGGTCGTTGTAGTACTGGAGCGCGTCCTTCTCTTCGATCTTGGCCTCGGGCAGCAGGGCGTCGAAGAGGGCGGCGGCCACGTCGAGGCTGGCCGCCTTCGCGTCGCGCTTCTTGACGACGAAGAGGAACCGGCCGTCGGCGCTGGAGACGATGCGGCTGACGTCGCCCGGCTTGAGGGCGGCCACGGCATCGGCGAAGCCGGCGGCTCGGCCGATCTCGAGGGTGGCTTGGGGCTTGTCCAGCGCCACCTCGACGTCGCGGCGCATCTGGAGCCCATGCTTGGCCGCCGCGGCTGCCAGGTCGGGCTGGCCGGCGCCGGCCAGCTCGGCGAGGGCCTTCTCGATGCGCTCCGTGGCCAGGTCTCTCGCCCGCCGCCGGGCGAGGAGCTGGGTGATGTCGTCCTTCACCTGCTCGAAAGGAATGGGCTGGGGCGGGTCGAGGTAGCTGTGCGGGGCCGCGTCGTAGGCGGCGCGGAGGTCGTAGACCGAGGGCGCATAGGTGGGCTGGAGGTCCTGCTTGGCGACGCTCAGGATCTGGAAGCGCACGCCCTTGGCCTCCTCGCGGGCCACCAGGCGGGCCAGCACGTAGCGGTCGCCCACTGCGAGCACGTCGCTGAGGTCCCCGATTTCGCCCGCGGCCAGCACCTCGCTGATCGCCGGCACGGGCTGACCGAGCGAGGGGATCGGGTCCTTCGGCTTCAGGAATTCGGTGTCGAGAGGTTTGCTGCCGGTGCGCTCGGCGAACTGGTCGAAGGCGGCCTGGTAGATGCGGGTGCGGTACTCGCGAGCCTTGTCCTTGGCCTTGACGAGGGCCTTGTCCTGGGTCACGTCGCGGATGAGCTGCTGGCGCAGGTCGGGGGGCAGGCTGTCGTAGGGGATGTCCTGGCTGGCCTCGCGCTTGAGCACCTGGAAGAAGAAGCGGCCGGTCTCGCAGGCGAAGACTTCGCTGATGCGGTGGGAGCCGGGCTTGGCGGGCTCGCCGGCGGTGGCGTACTGCTGTCCGCGCTCGCCGAAGATCATCTCGGCCAGCTTGGCGCCGCGCAGCTCGGGCACGACGAATTCGGCCTCGGCAGCGGCGAAGGGCGGCGTGGCGGTGACGCTGAAGGCGTTGGGGAACTGCTTCGCCTCCTGGGCGCAGAGGGCCTTGAGGTTGACGGGGCGGCCGCTGGCGGCCTCGTCGGCCGCGCGGTTGGCGATGCGGGTGATCACGCTCTGGAGCTTCTCATCGGCGAGCCGCTTGCGGGCGTCCTCGCGCGCCTTGTCGAACGAGGGGCCGAAGAAGGCCGTGTTGCGCTCATAGTACTTGCGCAGTTCGTCGTCGGCGAGGCCCGCCGCGATATCGGCGCTGCGACCGAGCACGTATTCCAGGCTCACCCGCTCGGGCTGGCGATAGCCGGGGCGGCCTTCGGCCCTGGGCAGGTCCTTGTGGCGGGCGTAGAAGTCGCGCAACTCGTCCTCGGTGGGGCTGATGCCCTGGGTGAAATCGCCGGCTCGCATCGCGAAATAGGCCGCGATGGCCTGCGTGTTGTCGCGGCGATAGCGGGCCTCGAGCAGCGTGCGCGGAATGTCGGCCACGGCGCCCACGACCAGGCTCGGCAGCACCACGAGGGCCAGGTCCTGCCGCAGCGTTTCCTCCAGCTCGGCCTGGGTCACCCCCATTTCCCGGAGCAGTTCGTCGCGGTCCTTGACGTTGATCACCCCGTAGCCCTGGCGCACCCAGCCCTCCTCCTCGGGGTGGAAAACGCCGCGGGCGTCGTAGCCGCGCGTGCGCGAGACGACGCGGAAGATGCACCAGCCGCCCGCCACGTGCACCGGTTCGCTGAGGCGCCCGATGGGCTCGGTGAAGACGCGGTCGGCGATCCGCGGCACGTCGCCGATCGAGCGGAGTTCGCTCTTGGCCGTGCGGGCGGTGAAGACGCGTGTCTCGCCGAAGCGCGCCTTGTGCTCGGGCGCCAGGCGCTTCAGCGCGTTCTCCAGCGGCGCGCCCACCAGGGCGTCCGCTGCCTTCTTGAGCCCCTCGACGGCGGCCTTGGCCAGCGGCTCGCCCTTCTGGGTGCGCAGCTCGGAGACGAGCGTCTCGCGCACCGCGCTCAGCGGGCGGAAGGTGCCGTCGGCGTTGCGGAACCGCTTGTCTCTCTCGCGGGCGTAGGCCGCCTCGACCTCTGCGTCGGGCACCGCGAGGTCCTTGGCCAGCGCGCTGGCCTCGGCGATGGCGTACTCGACCTTGAGCCGGCGGGGGAAGATCTGGGTATGGATCGCGTCAATCACCTCGTTGTCGCTCACGCGGATGCCCGCCCGCTGCGCCTCCTGATACTCGGCCAGACGCAGAGCGGCCTGCTCGTCGGTGAGCGGCATGCGGAAGACCAAGTGGCACAGGCGGCGCGTCTCGAGCACGTCCCCGTAGAGGATGCGCTTGCCGCCGAAGGTCATGAAGACGTCGTTCGGGCCACGGCCGCCCGGGCGGCGACGCTCGCACGAGCCCTGGAAGGGCACGGCGAAGATCGCCATCAGGAAGACGCCCAGACCCACGAGGATGGCGTTTCGGGACTTCTCCCCCATTCGGAAGGGCTTGAACTTGATGCGGCGGCGCGGACGGGCCATTCATCATCTCCTGGCGGCGCGGCGGTTCGGAGGGCCGTGGCCGAAGTGTGGGACAATAATTCGCAGGATTATAGCAGAAGCGCAGCGCCCGTTCAACCCAGCTCCTGCGGAGCGGCCGGCCGCGAGGGGCTGTTCAGGGGACGCGGAGGGTGGCCTCGCGAGGCACGGTGCTGCGCGTGCCCCGCCAGGCGAGCGTCGGCTGCCCGAAGCCGTGGAAGACACGCACCTGCGTTGCCGCGGCCAGGGTATCGCCCTCGGCCGCGCGCACTGTGAACAGCGCGCCTTCAGGGTACGACTGTCCTCCCCACGACTTGGCGTAGAAGGCGGCGAACCGCGGCGCCTCCGCCACAAAGCCCCACGGCGGCAGCACCACGCGGCCGCCCAGCGTGGAATCCGCCTCGGCGTCGGCGGCGCCGAAGTTCACGACCACCGCGACGGCCTCCTTGCCCTCGCCGTAGACCGCGCGGCGCAGCGAGCCGTCGGGCTTCAGGAGCTCCAGCCGCGTGAGGCGCCGGTGAGCGGTCGCCTCATTCAGCGGGCCGAGCACCTCGTGGGTGTTCTTGAGGAACACGTCGGTCGGATGCAGGCCCTCGGCCCAGCCGCCATCGCACCGCGTGAAGGCCGAGCGCGAGAGGGCCGGGGCGCTGGCAGCCCGAGGCTCGAACTTCAGTTCAGGCTTGAGCACCAGGCGCCCCGCGAGCACGCGCCGTTGGCCGTCGGCGCCGGGCAGGCGAGCGCGCCCCGCCACGTCCGTGGGGCTGAACAGGCCCATATAGACGTCCACCGCCGCGGCTCGCAGGTTGGGCGGAACCGCGACCGTGCGAGGGCCGAGCTCCACGGTCTGGCCCTTCTTCCACTGCGAGGTGGGCGGGGCGGCCGCGTGGTCGTCCTGGAAGAGAATATCGGCGTCGGTGCCGAAGTGCACGAAGACCCGCCAGTCGCCCGCCACATCGCCCTCGACGTCCCAGGCGTAGCGGATGCGGAAGGCGCCCTTCTCGGCGGCCTCCACGCTCACGACCCGCGGGCGCGCCGCCACCGCATCTGCTCCGGGCGGTGCAGGCTGCTTCCAATAGAGGTGGTCGGGCACCGAATGGTAATGGAGCGGGCGGGCGCACAACACGTGGTGGGCGACATACTCGGCTGCTTGCTCCGCCGCGTAGCCATACTTGCCATAGGCCACCTGGCAGTCGTGGTAGACCATCTCCCAGAACGGGATGACGATGGCGCCCAGGCTGGCGGGGTCGAGGCTGTGGAAGTACTTGCCGCTTACGCCGACCAGGCCCTCGAAGAAGTCGCTGCACGGCAGCGCCCACTCGCGGCCGCACTCGCTGCCGAAGAGGCCGAACACGTCGCGGGCATAGGCGCTGAGCTTGATCTTCCACGCGATATCGTCGTTGCGCCCGAGCGGGTGCGCGGGGTCGTGGCACTCGCGGGGGCCGACGGCGTAGGTGGTGTCTATGAAGTAGCTCCACGGGGCGAAAAGCTTCTGCGTCTCGGGCAGGTTCTGCGGGCGCTGGGCGAGTTCGAGCTGCTTGGGCGCGCACACCATGTAGGCGCGGCCGCCCAGCCACCGCCCGCCCTTGACCAACTCGCCCTTCACGTCCTTCTCGATGAAGGCGGGGTTCCAACTCTTCGCGTCGCGGTACATGTCCTGCACGTTGTCGTGCAGGCAAGCCAGGTAGCCGAGGGCCTGGATACGTCGGACGGCGTCGGCGAGGGCCGCGTTGCCGCCGCACTCGGGGTTGGCAGGCAGGTTGTCGGGGTGGCGACAGTCGTAGCCGCCCTCGGTCCAGCCGCCGAGGATGAACAGGCACCGCTCGATCCCCAGGTCCTTGCGAAGGTGCTCGGCGATCTGCGCCGCCTCGTCGAATGTCCAGCGCACCTTCACCGACTCATCGGCCGTGCTCTCCTCGTTGCGCTTGCGGGCGAGACAGGTCCAGAGCTTCACGTTGGCCGCGCCGAGCATCAACTCGGCCTTGGCGTTGCGCTGAATCTTGGCCCTCAGCGTGGCCGCGATGCCCTTACCCTCGGCGATGCGGCGATAGCCCGCGGCCAGCGTGTTCCAATCCCCCTTGCCCAGGGGGGTGAGGCGAAGGACATTGGCCGAGCGCCGCAAGGCGAGTGTCGTCGTCAGGTGCTGCTTGGGCGCCGCCTCGCGCGGCTGAACGCTCTGGACCTCGGGGAACACATACGCATCGTCCCAGCTCACCACGAGTGCCGAACCTGCCTTCACCAGGCCGAGCATGTTCATGTGGCAGCCCTCGTACTCCGAGGTGCCGAACGTGCGCTGGAACGACCTGCCGCTGTCGGCGCGGAGGAGCAGCCCCTCGCGGCAGGGCACCACCAGGTAGCCGCCCTCGGCATCGGTCACCCTTAGCGCGTCGGCGAGCGCCCGCACCTCGCCAGCATCCTTGTAGCTGACCTCCAGCGTCCGCCCGCCGTCCACCAGCGCGAACCGCACGCCCGCGCCGTTCCTCTTCGACAGGGTGATCGCCTCAGGCGCCGCCGTCGCGTCGCTGAAGCCGCCCAGCAGGGCCGGGGAGGCGCCCGGGCTGGCCTCGCCCGCCGACGGCCAGCGCACCCCCGACGCCTTGTCGAGCAGCGCCCAGCGCCCCGACGCCGAGTCCGCCTCCACCCGCATCGCCTCGCTCTCGAGTCGCAGCGTTTCGCCCCGGGCCACGGTGGCTCCTCCGACCAACGACACAAGGGCTACCCAGACCGCCAGTTGCATCACGCGCTCGCCCATCGGCAGGTTCTCCTCGCTTGGCGCCAGTATAGCCCTGGCTGGTGTCCTGTCAACCCGGCCTCCGCCCGGCCGCTGGCGCCGCTGCCGTCCCTTCGCACGGGCGTCCGACAGGTCCGACGAATCTGACAAGTCCGACCAGTCCGACACACGTGGCGCACTGCCCGCCGTCTGCATGGCCCTGCCGCGGCCTTGCGGGCGCGCCGAGTCAGCGCTTTGGCGATCCGGCAGCTTCTATGGCGACGGTTGCCATGCTGTATCACTCCGCAGATGATGCAACATAGGCGCTTTGGCGATCCGGGGCCTTCTGTGGCGGTCCTTCCATGCTGTATCAACTCCCTCCCTGAAGGTTGATACAGCATTGACTTTGGGGCGCAGGACCCCTATAATGCGCAGAAGTCATCCGTTTCCCCGTTCCCCGTGCTCAAACAACGCTGTTCGCGGAGGCTCTGGCCATGCGTATCGTCGTGGGGCTGCTGGCTCTTGCGGTGTGGTTAGGGATGGCTCAAAGCGGGGAGCCCGGGCTGAAGAAGGCCGACCCGCCCCCCGCCATGCCCGAGGCGGAAGCCAAGGCCGCGCCCAAAGCGGAGCCCAAGGCCGAACCCAAGGCCGAACCCAAGGAAGAGCCTAAAGCGGCGCCAAAGGCCGAACCCAAAGAACCCGCCAAGGCCGAGCCCAAGCAGCCCGAGCCAGCCCCCGGGCCCACGCCGCCCTTCACCGGCGAGGTGACGGGCGAACGGGTCTACATCCGCGCGGGCGACGGCATCAACTACACCGTGCTGTCGGTGGCCGGACGAGGCGACCGCGTGGAGGTGAAAGGCAAGCGCTACGAGTGGTATCAGATCCCCGTGCCCAAGTCGTGCACGGTGTGGGTGCGCAACGACATGCTCACGGTGGAAGCCGATGGCAAGCAGGGCACGCTGGTGAAGGACCGCGTGAACGTGCGGGCGCGGCCCGGCCTGACGAGCGACGTGCTGGGCCAGGCCGCGCTGGGCACGAAGGTGGCCGTGGTGGACCGCGACGGCGATTGGGTGGGCATCAGCCCGCCCGAGGCGGCCTCGGCCTGGATCCACAGCCAGCACGTCCGCAAGATCGGCGACGCGGCGGCCCCGCCTCCGCCCCCGGCCAAGGAAACCCCCGCGGCCAAGCCCCCGCTGGCCGGCGGCGCGGCAACGGCGGCGCTCCGCAAGGCCCAGGAACTTTACCAGGCCGAGTTGGCCAAGCCGGCCGCCCAGCGCAATTTCGACCAGGTGCTCGCAGCGTACCAGCAAGTGGCCTCGCAGGCCGACGACCCCGGCGCCGCTGCCGCAGCCGAACGCGCCCGCCAGCGCCTGCTGAAGATCGTGGACCTCCACAACTCGCTCCGCGCCGCCACCGAGCCGATCGAGCAGTTCGACAAGAAGTACAAAGACCTCGAGCAGGAGTACCGCAAGCGTGCCGACGAGGCCGGCCAGGCCAAGCCCGAGTGAGCGCCAGCAGCCCCGATGGTGGAAGGCCCTCTGCCAGCGGGTGAGGGGCCTCGTCCTCGGCGACCGCATCCTGTGCGACACGTGCAAGTACGACTACCCGTCGGCCTGTCGGCGTCCCCAGCGCCCCAACGCCACCCGCTGCGACGACTACGCCCGCCGCTGAGGGTGTGGGCCGGGATTGCAGGCACGGTGGTTCTCTCTGGCGCCGGAAGGGCTCGCATAGGGTAGCCCAGGGCAACGCCCTCATCTTCTCCCACACGTCAGGGCCTTGTAGCCCGCGAACGCGGGCGACCGGGCCGTAGCCCAGGGCGACCGAAGGGAGCCCTGGGACGGACGTCCCCGCCCGTCCAAGCCCCCGAAGGGGGCGTTTCACGCCTTGAATCGCCCCCCTTCGGGGGCTCCCTCATGGGGCCGCCTCTACCCAGGGCTCCCTTCGGTCGCCCTGGGCTACCCTCAAACGCC
>DAOOIT010000070.1 GCA_035384565.1 Planctomycetota bacterium
GCTCTCCGAGTTGCTCGTGCCCGTGGGGATTCGCTGATGGGGCGACTCTCGGGGTTCCGCTATCACGAAGTCGCACGACGCCTCCGTGCTCTCGGTTTCGCCTACGACCGGCCCGGCCCCGGCAGCCACGAGGTGTGGCGCCACACGGGAACGGGCAAACGGGTCACGCTACCCCATCATGCCAGACCCATGTGCGAGGGGACGCTCCGCGCCGTCCTCCGCGAGGCGGGCATTGATGTCGCGGATTTCCTCAAGGCCTGACACCCTACCTTGTCTGGAGCCTCTGATGCCCTCTCACGCCGCCTTCTCGTGCCGCCTCTGGGTCCTCGTGCTGGCAGCGGCCGGCGTCGCCGCAGCCGAGAACGCCTCGAAGCCCGTGAAGCTCACGGAGGAACTTCCCACGCTCAAGTGCCTCGGCGTCCGGTGGCTCGTCGCCGGCGACGACAACCGCAACGCGAAGGTCGAGGTGGCTTTCCGCAAGGTCGGCGACACGGAATGGAAGAAGGCCCTCGACCTCTTCCGCGTGAACCCCGCCGGCATGCGCAAAGCCGTCCAGCCGCCCGCCGGCCAGTTCCTCTTCGCAGGCTCCATCTTCGGCCTGGACGAGAACACCGAGTACGAGGTGAAGCTCTCGCTGAAGGACCCCGACGGCGGCGACGCCGAGCAGTTGCTGAAGATGAAGACGTGGGCCGAGCCGAAACTGCCCGTGGGCGGCCAACGCATCGAGGTGAAGCCCGGCGAACTGGAGGCCGCCTTCAAGAAGGCCAGGCCCGGCGACATCCTGGCCCTCAAGAAGGGCGTCTACCAAGGCACCTTCCGCCCGCCCGACGGCGAGCCGGGCAAGCCCATCGCCCTCGTGGGCGAGGACGGGGCCGTCTTCGACGCCGGCGGCCAGGCCAACTGCATCGCCGCCCCAGGCTCGCACGACATCATGCTCGTGGGCCTCGCCTTCCGCAATGCGAAGTGGGCGCTGAACTTCAACGCCTCCGCGCGCATCACCGTCCGACGCTGCCTCATCACCGACTGCGAGTACGGCTTCGTGGCCTGCGGCAACGCCGCGCAAATCGAACGCATCTACATCGCCGACTGCACCCTGAAAGGACCCTCCACCTGGCCCCGCTCCAAGGGGATCGAGGACGCTCGCGGCATCCAGCTCAGCGGGCAGGGCAACGTCGTCTGCCACAACCGCATCAGCGGCTATGCCGACGCCATTGACACCTTCTCCACTTACCCGTGCGCCGCCATCGATTTCTACCGCAACGAAATCTCCGAGTGCACCGACGACGGCATCGAGATGGACTACTCCGAGCACAACACCCGCTGCTTCGAGAACCGCCTGACCAACGTCTTCCAGGGCATCAGCGTGCAGCCGATCCACGGCGGCCCCGTCTACATCTTCCGAAATGCCCTCTACAACGTGGGCCTCGAAACCTTCAAGATGCACAACGCCCCCTCCGGCGGACTCCTCTTCCACAACACCAGCGTCAAGGAGGGTATGCCGCTCGTGCTCTGGACGGGGCAGGCGGTGACCAACTTCGTGATGCGGAACAACCTCTTCCTTGGTACCAGCGCCAACTACGCCTACGAAACCACCGCGCCGATGAAGGACTGCGATTTCGACTACGACGGCTTCGGCGGCGAGTGGAAAGCCTTTCTCAAGTGGAACAACGTCAAGTACGCCAGCATCCAGGAAGCCCGCGAGAAGTGCCCCGTGTACAGGCACGCCATCGCGGTCACCCCCGACAAGGCATTCGCCTCGGGCCTCAAGCCTCCTGCGGACGCGAAAACGCAGTTCGACCCCAACGCCAACGACCTGCGGCTCCGTGAGGGCAGCGAGGCGGTGGACGCTGGCGCCGTGCTGCCCAACATCAACGATGGCTTCGCCGGCAAGGCTCCCGACCTGGGTGCCTACGAACTGGGCGCGCCCCTGCCGCACTACGGCCCACGCCCCGAACGGCGTTGAAGCGGACGCCCTGGGGAACAGATGCACGAGGCGTCCAACTCGGGTGCTCTGTCCCTTTTCGAAGCGAACCCCCTTTACGGGTAGCTCTGCGGGACCGAGTGCTTTCAGCCCACGGGCACGCTACTCCGATACTGCCGATGCAGCGGGAACACGCACCTCGGGAGAGCCTTCTGCACCGGGATGAGCGTCCGCGCGGACGGGCTTGAGGAGATCACCGAGGGCAAGGTCCGCAAAGTGGCGCGCTGGAATGCGGCCTTCCTCCCCGAGCGGCCAACACGGCACCACCGGCGACAGCACCGGTAAGCGTGAATTCCTCAGGGCCATTGTCAGGGAGGTGGTCGTCATGGGGCGGGCCATCGAGCTCGTCCTGGCCGACCTCGACGCCAATGCCGAAACGCGCTTGACCCTCTCGACACTCCCCGAACTGGACACCACGACCCTCGGCGGCCGCCTGAAGAAGGCGCGCCTCGAGGCCGGCCTCCGGCAACAAGACGTAGCTCGCTCCCTCGGCGTCCACCTCCAGTGCATCAGCAACTGGGAGAACGGGCGCAGCCGACCCCGCCGGCTGAGCATTGAGGAGATTGAGGGCGCCATCGCGACCCACCGGCCTGAGAAGGCCTATGCCCCCTCACGCGCGCGACTCTCGCCGCGCTTGCGGTTCCCCACGCCTTGACAGCCCCCGCGAATCCGCTGTATCATCCCCCGGCCCCAATCATTGTGGGCGGGGCGTCTCTGCCCCGCGTTCGCGCAAGCCAGGCAAGGAATCGCCATGCTCGCCAAGGTCAAGTCCCTCGGCGTCCTGGGCATTGAAGCCTACCCGATAGAGGTAGAGTGCAACGTCGCTCGCGGCCTGCGCTACCTCGCCATCGTCGGCCTCCCCGACACCGCGGTCAAGGAATCCGCCGAGCGCGTCCAGGCCGCCGTCACCAACCGCCAGTACCGCTGGCCCCTCGGCCACATCACGATTAACCTCGCCCCCGCCGACACCCGCAAGGAGGGCCCCGCCTACGACCTGCCCATCGCCGTCGGCCTCCTCGCCGCCGACGAGCAGATTGATGCTCACCGCCTCGCCGACGTCGCAATGGTTGGTGAGCTGGCCCTTGATGGTGCGGTTCGCCCGGTCAAGGGCGTGCTGCCAATGGCCATCAGCGCCCGGGATGCCGGCGTCGGCGGATTCGTCGTCCCCGAGGCCAATGCTGCCGAGGCTGCCGTCGTGGACGGCCTCAAGGTCTACCCCGTGCGCACTCTGGACGACGCCCTGGGCCTCGTCACCGACCGCGCGATCCTTGAGCCGAAGACGGTGGACATCGCCTCCGTCCTCGCCCAGACGGCCCGCTACGACGTGGACTTCGCCGACGTGAAGGGCCAGGAGCACGCGAAGCGGGCGCTGACTGTGGCGGCTGCGGGCCACCACAACGTCCTGATGATCGGCCCGCCGGGGAGCGGCAAGACCATGCTGGCCAAACGCCTGCCGACCATCCTGCCGCCCCTGACGCTTGAGGAGGCTCTCGAGGTCACGAAGATACACAGCGTGGCTGGCGAGTTGCCATCGGGGCAGGCGCTTGTGGCCACGCGCCCCTTCCGCGACCCGCATCACACCGCGAGCACGCCGGCGCTCGTCGGCGGCGGCTCGTATCCGAGGCCCGGCGAGGTCAGCCTCGCACACAAAGGGGTCCTGTTCCTCGACGAACTGCCCGAGTTCAACCGAGCGACCCTTGAGACGCTGCGCCAGCCGATTGAGAACGGCACGATCACCATCTCGCGTGCCCTGATGAGCGTCAAGTTCCCCGCAGAGGTCCTCGTGACGGCTAGCCTCAATCCGTGCCCGTGCGGGAACCGTGGCGATCCAGCGAGGGAGTGCCGCTGCACGGTGGGGCAGATTCGCAGCTACATGTCGCGGGTGAGCGGCCCGCTGCTTGACCGCATTGACATCCACATTGAGGTGCCGCGCGTGGCCTACCGCGAGCTCCGCGACCGCCGCCCAGGGGCAAGCAGCGCCGAGATGCGGGAGCAGGTCATCGCCGCCCGCGAGCGCCAGCGGCATCGCTTCGCCGGCGACCACATCTCAACCAACGCCCGAATGACCAACCGCCACATCCACAGGCACTGCCAACTAGACGCGGAGACGGAGTCACTTCTTGAGCAGGCGATGGCCCAGCACGCCTTCAGTGCGCGGAGCTACACCCGCATCCTCAAGGTCGCCCGCACCATCGCCGACCTCGCGGGGGAGGACCGCATCCGCCTGGAACACGTCTCCGAGGCCATCCAGTACCGCAGCACAGAGCGGCACTACTGGCGATAGGTTCCAAAGTTCCCCGATAGCGCAAGTGCTTCAATGGGGCTTCGCCTTGGGAGGCGTGGAGGCGGTGGCTCTTCGGGTCTGGCGATGTTGCCCGGACTGGTCGGTGAAGGGTGTGGGCATGTCTGCCGCTCGCGGATGTGGCAGCTTCTCGGGAGGGCTGTGCCGACTGGCTGGCGGGTGTAGCCTGTCCATTTCCTGCCCCAGCTCGATCTGGATGTCCTCGCCCGGGCACACATCGAGGGGGATCACCGTGTGCCTGCGCTTCCCGAAGGAAGCGTAGGAGAACTTGACACCGGTCGTCACACGGGATACTTATAGGCAGGGCGGTGCGCACTTCGCCCGTCCACCTGCCGCGCTTTTCAGCCGCCGTTCAGGCCGAAGCCCGCGCTACAAACCAGGTTGCCCTCAGAGGTCTATGCCCGGGTCCCCAGCCGAGCTGGCCGAAGTGTGACGAGCAGGCGAAGGAGAAGCCTCGCATGAAACGCAGTGCCCGCGAACTGCGCCGTCTCGGGACGAAGGCTGCGCGGGCCGTGGAGGCGCTGGAGCGGCGCTTTGGGGTGCCTGCGTGGGACGGCCCGGAGCCGCCGCTCGATGCCCTGGTGCGCACGGTGCTGTCGCAGAGCACGAGCGATGTGAACTCGGGTCGCGCCTTCGAGACGCTCAAGGCGAGGTTCCCGACGTGGGCAGAGGCATATGAGGCCGGGCCGGCGGGCATCGAGCGCGCGATCCGGTGCGGCGGGCTCGCGCGCCAGAAGAGTGTGCGCATCCACAAGCTGCTCGGCTGGGTGCGCCAGCGATTCGGCGCTTTCGACCTCGCGGCGGTCGGCGAGATGCCCACGGAGGCGGTCTTCGAGATGCTCCTGCCGCTGGAAGGCATCGGCGTGAAGACGATCGCCGTGATGCTGATGTTCGCGTGCGGGCGCGACTGCTTCGCGGTAGACACCCACGTGCATCGCATCGCACGGCGGGTGGGTCTGGTGCCGGGCACGGCGAGTGCCGAGAGGACGTTTCACCTGATGAGGGCGTTGGTGCCGGCGGGCAAGGCGCTGTCGTTCCACCTGAACCTGCTCGCGCTGGGGCGCACGCTGTGCCGCCCCACGGGGCCACGGTGCACCGAGTGCCCGTTGCGCCCGCTGTGCGACTATGCGGCTCAGAGGCGCTCGCGGCGCGAACGAGCGACGTAGAAGGCGACGTCGGCCACGAAGAGCACGAGCGCCGCGGCCAGGAACAGCCAGTCAATCTCCAGGCGCCCGAGGGCCTCGCGGGGGGCGATCGTGCGCAGGGCGTCGAGGCTGGGGAGCAGTTCGCCGCGGCCGGCCCGCGCGATGGCCTCCAGCGAGGCGTGATTGGGGCCGAAGGTCTCCCACTCCCGTGCATAGTTCCTGGCGGCGTCTATGGTGAGGCGGTGGCCCGCTCCCTTCTCGATGATGGCGGCGCGGTACACCCCCTGGAGCGGCGCGTCGAACGCCGCCTGGTACTCGCCCGGGGCCGTTTGGGGAAGTGAGAGGTCCCGCGCTGGAATGGCCGGACCCGAGATGCGCGCGACGAGGTCGAGACCGTTGAGAAAGCGGCCCTCGCGCTCCGCGCGCACTGTGAGGACCATCTGCTCGCCGCGCTCGGCCAGGTCGGCCTCGAAGCCAGGGCTGCGGGCGGGCCGCGCGGCCCAGCGCACCGCCTGTTGGAGCATCGGGGCGGGGCCGGCGGCGCCCCACAGGGGGGCGTCCCAGTCGGTGCCGACCGTGGAGGTGAAGGCCACGGCCCGGCCCAGGCCGAACTGCCAGCGCGCCAGGACCGGGTCGGGGGGGTCCGCCGCGGCCCACTCCACGGCGGCTGCCGGCTTGGCCACGGTGCGGAGGTAGCCGGCGAGGATGCCGGGGGGAACTCCGCTCGCTATCTCGAGCGCGGCCGCGGCGCGGACGGGGAATGCTCCCTTGCGGATGAGGGGGCCCGTGGCGGCCTTGCGCAACTCATCGAGAAAGGCGGAGGGGAGATCCGCCGGATTCTCGATAAGCTGGAAGCTGGCTCCGGCGAGTTCGCGCAGGAGGGCCGCCGCCTTTTCATCGTGCCCGGTCATCAGCGCGGAGAGGGTCACGCCCGCGGCCGCAAGACGGCCCTTGAGCTCGGAGGTGCGGATGCCGGCTGCCTGGTCGTCGGTCACCTCGCCGTCGGAGGCCAGGATCACGTGGCGCACCTGCGCCGGCACTCGGGCGAGGAGGGCGAGCGAGCGCTCCAGCGCGGCCCGCAGTTCGGTGGGGCCGTGCGGCCGCACCCCGTCCAGCAGGCGCGCGAGGGCGTCTGCACGAGGCGGGGGGCCCAGGGGCACGATCACCGCGGGCTCGTGCGAGAAGGCGAGCAGGCCGAAGAGGTCCGAGTCGCCCAGGCGGCCCAGGCAACGCAAGGCGGCCTCCCGGGCGTATGCGATCTTCTGCCTGCCTGCCACCGCATCGGCCATGCTGCCCGAGGCGTCGAGAGCGACCAGGAGCGCGATCCTCTGGGGGGGCGAGGAGAGGACCGGCAGCGCCTGCTCGATGGCGGTCCCCGTGTAGCCGCCCGGCCCGAAGCTGGACGGGCCGCCCAGAGCCACGAGGCCGGCGCCGGTGTCGCGGACCCAGTCGCGGAGGGCGTCCTGGATCGGGGCGGGCACCTGGTCCGCCCCCACGCCATCGAGCACGAGGCAGTCGGCGCCGGTGAGGAGGACGGGCAGTTGGTCAAGCCGCTCCGGAGCGACAGGCGCGAGGTCCAGCCCAGGCGTCGCGGCCAGGAGGCGCGCAACGGCGTTGTTGGCAGGCGCCAGATGGAGAACGCGCACGGCGCCCTCGGCCCGCACAATGCCTTCGGCCGCGTTGTTCTCGTCGCAGCGGTCAACCACCGCGAGCCTGGCCGTGTAGATGCACGTGCCAGGGGCATCGAGGCGATCCTGCACGACCGTCCTGCGCGGCACCCCGGGCTCGAGGGTGATGCGGCGTGGCGGGCCCATCGGCGCGCCCTGACGGGAGAGCGCCAGCGTGGCCTCGAGCGGCGCCGTGGCCACAGCCTCGACCTCGATGGAGAAGGGCTCGCCGACACGGACGCGAGTAGGGACCCGCAGGAGCGAGAGACGCGCGTCGCGCACGTTGCTGGGGCCGAGGGGGACCGCGAAGACCCGCGCCCGACGTTCCGCCGCGAGGGCGGCCTCCAGGGGGGCGTCGCCCGAGGTCGCCTGGCCGTCGGTCAGGAGCACGATCTGGGAGTCGAAGGCCGGGTCCGCGAGCTGTTGGGAGGCCGCGCGGATGGCGGCAGCGATGTCGGTGGCGTCGTGCCGTGGGAGGCTGGCCGGAAGAGACAGTCGTGGCGGCAGGAGGGCCCGGGGGGTCGGCGGCACGACGACAAGCGTCGAGGCCGCGAATGCGAGGAAGCCGACCACGTCGCCGCGCCGCAAGTCGCCCATGCTGCGACGGACGGTGTCGAGCGCCCTCGGCGTGTCGAGGAACACGCTGCCCGAGGTGTCGAGCGCATACAGCCGCGCGACGCGATAGACGGCCGTGGACCACTGCGGCCGGGCCAGGGCCGTAACAAGGCACAGCACCGTGGCGCAGGTGAACACGGTGCCCAGGCGGCGACGCCAGAGGGCCATCGCTGCCACGGCCAGAGGAATCAGCCCAAGAACCATCGGGTATGCGAAGTGCAAGCGGTTCATTGCCGGGGATTATAGGGCCAGCGGATGGGGCAGTCAAGCCACTTGACAGCCGGGCCGCGGCTGACTAGGGTTGAATGGATTGCTGCTGGCCGCTTTGTGCGAAGGGACCCCGACATGCGAGCGATGCTGCTGGAGAAATGCGCCCCCGCGGAGGAGGCGCCGCTGCACCTGGTCGAGCTTCCCGCCCCCCGTCCCGGGCGCGGCGAGCTCCTGGTCCGCGTGCTGGCCTGCGGCGTGTGCCACACGGACCTGCACACCATCGAGGGGGACCTGGGCACGGACTGGGTGCCCATCATCCCGGGGCATGAGATCATCGGTGTCGTCGAGGCGCTGGGGGAGGGGTGCGAGCGCTTCCGAATCGGCCAACGCGTGGGGCTGGCCTGGCTTCACTGGGCGTGCGGGCGGTGCCAGTTCTGCGCGGCCGGCCAGGAGAACCTGTGCGCCTCGGCGCGCTTCACCGGGCTGCACGCGAACGGCGGGTACGCGGGGCAGGCGAAGGCTCCCGAGAGCTTCGCCTATGCCGTGCCCGACGGCTTGGAGGCCGGGCAGGCGGCCCCGCTGATGTGCGCCGGCATCATCGGCTACCGAGCGCTCGCGCTCAGCGACATACGGCCTGGGGGCAGGCTCGGGCTCTACGGGTTCGGGGCCTCGGCGCACATTGCCATCCAGATTGCGCGCCATTGGGGGTGCGAGGTCTATGTGTTTACGCGCGGCGAGGAGCACAGACTCCACGCGCGCGAGCTCGGCGCGCGATGGGTGGGTGACGCGAAGGATGTGCCTCCCGAGAAGCTCGACAGCGCTATCATCTTCGCCCCCGCCGGCTGGATCATCCCGTTGGGCCTGCGCGCGCTGCGCCGCGGCGGCACCCTGGCGCTGGCGGGCATCACGATGACCGCCATCCCCGAGCTGGACTACGAGGCCGACTTGTACTACGAGCGAACGCTCCGCAGCGTCACCGCCAGCACGCGGCGGGACGGCGAGGCGCTGCTGGAGCTCGCCGCCGAGATCCCCATCCGCACCGACACAAGCACGTACCCCCTCGCCGATGCGAACAAGGCGCTCCTCGCCCTGAAGCTGCGGCAGGTGAGAGGTGCGGCGGTGCTCGTGCCCTGAGCATTCGGTTTGACAATCGCGAGGGGCGCTGCTATAATGCGGGCAACTGGGGGATTAGCTCAGTTGGGAGAGCGACAGGCTGGCAGTCTGTAGGTCAGGGGTTCGAATCCCCTATCCTCCACCACAGCAAGAGGCCGAGTCTCAGCAGCATGCGGTTGAGACTCGGCCTTTGGCGTTCTTGGGGGAGGCATGTGATGAGCCCGGGACGAGGGGGGGGCTCCTGGGGAGGGCGCTGCCGAGTGCCTGGCGGGCGCAGGCTGCCCATGCTGTATCACCCCTGTGAGGGGGAGAGTGATACAGCATGGGCAGATGGGCGAGAATGGGCGATTCTCGCGGCTCCGGCCATGCTCGCTCATCTGCGGGATGAGCAAGCATGGAAGGGGGATGGCCGGAGAGCATAAGGCGTTGCAATATAGAGGGTTATAGGGAGACCCCGCGGGCGTCGTAGCCCCCGTCACACGTCTCCAGCGGCTGCGGCGTCAGGATCGCCAAACCCTGATGAGCCAGGAATCTTGATAGCATGCCACGAGTCCCGATCGAGCCGTCATCTGTGGGCGGGATGTCCCTGACCCGCGCCGCCGTTCTTCGCGGGGCAAGGACGCGTCGCGTACCCCCCAGCCGCCTTGCGCACCGTTCGAATCAGAGTTGTGGCGAGTCATTTGGTTCGACATGGCTGCCCTTGCGCACATACTAATGATAGAAGGCACTCGGGCCAGCATGGGGATGGGGGCGCCGCGTCGCGCGGGCGAGGAGTCGGAAGAGGGGGGCGCGTTGGGCTCAAGGACGCGCAAGGGTGCGGACCTGGCCACCGGGTCCGCACCCTTCACCCACGCCCAGCGGGGCTTGCAGGGGCGACGCGGAGTATGTCTAATACCCTCCATTGGTTGCGCATGGCTTCAGTTGCGATGCCGGTGCTTGTGGCACACGGTGCACCGCTAACCGAGTGAGTGTCCAATGGTGGAGCGCGACAGCCTTTGCCCAGAGCCTTCGGCCTGGGAACTGGTGCGAGCGACCTCGGCGGGGGGGCAGGGCGCTTTTGACAGGCTGGTGCGCCGGTACACGGGGTTTCTCCGCTACGTTGTCGCGCGGCGCGCGAGCGGCTCCCGGGGCTTTCTCGACCCCGACGAGGTTGTCAACGAGACGTGGTATCAGGTGCTGCGGAGCGTGCGAAGCGCCAGGTTCGACCCCACGAAGAGCTTCGCCGCCTGGCTCTACGGAATCTGCCTCAACTGCTTGAAACAGCGGCATTTCCGCCCGCAGAGCGTGGGAGGGCCTGACGACCCGGCAGACTTATGCGCCGGGTTGACGGACGGTGCTCAGCCGCCAGACCTGGCCGTGCAGCGCCTGGAACTGCTGGCGGCTCTGCGGGACTGCCTGGAGGAGAGAACAGACCGCGAGCGGCAGACGTACTTGTTGCTCTACGTCCAGGGGTTGACCAACGTTGACGCAGCCAAGGCTCTGGGGTGCGCGGAGTCGTACGTGCGACAGAAGCTGGTGCCGCACCTGCACCGGGCGCTGCGGGCGTGCCTTGCGCGCAAAGGCTTTCGAGGCAGCGCCGTCAGCGAGCTCCCATGAGCATTGTGGTTCGAATCAGGGGCGACGGGGGACATAACTAGGGGGGACAAGGGGGCCCATGCCCGTGGATGAGCGCATGGACATTGAGGAACTGCTGAGGGAGCTGGGCGGTTTGGAGCGGTGGCTGACGGAGGGGGAGCTCCGAGGCCCGCGGTCCGGGCCGGGGCGAGCGGAGGCATCGTGCTGGCCGGCTTGGCGCATCCTTCTGTGCTGGTCGAATTCGCCCGATCTGTACGCCTCATGGTGGGCCGAGCACGGGAGGTCGTGCGAGCGGTGTTCGAGCGCACGAGAGCGCGTGCTTCGGGACGAGCGTCTGGGCACCCCCGGCGGGCACCGGATGCCGCCTCAACTGCTCCCCGTCCTCTCGGACGCCTCCTCGCCCGCCGCGTTGCCCTATGCCGCCTCCACCAACGTTCGGCCAGAAGCGTCCACGGCGGAGCTCCCTCTGGTCACCTACCACAGACTGAACGGGTCCTGTGACCCGACTCTGGAGGGCATATGGTGCGTGGCTTGGGACAACTCTCTGTTCATCATTCTTGCGGGTTCGGAGGAAGCGCTGGCCAAGTGGAAGAGGGGGGCCTCGCTGACCGATGCCGAGGGCGTGTGGCTCGGAACACTGGCGGAAGTGCGCGGGGCGGTGGTGGAACTGCTGGCCCCGGGTGGGCGCCTTGACGGGCAGCCCGTGCTCGTGTTACAGTCAGAACGTTCCGTGTCGGAACTGCGGTGCGAGGCGTTTGCCATACCGTTCCTCTTGTCGGGGAGTTTCCAGCTCCTTCCCGTGAGCGAGCATGAGACGGGGTTGCAGACGTTGATCGCCGACCTCGCCTCGCGCAACCGGCTTGGCCGGTTCCTGGCCGGCCTGCCGGAGCAGGTGGTGGAGCGCGCGGATGCGCTGACGCTGAGTTTCTACCTGCGCCTCCTCCTATGCCAAGGCCGCCTCAATAACGGCGAGAAGCGCCGCATTGCGAGGCTGGAGTGGCTGGCGCAGGATGTCAGGCAGGCTCTCGAGCCTTTCGCTGTGCCGGGTGGCCCCCAGTGACGCAAGCCGATGACAGCCTGCTCATGCCGCTGCTCTTCTACCGGCCGCACTGCGCCACCGTGCCTATCATGCGCCTGTCGCTGGTCGGGAGCGGCGACGGCGCGCCCCATCAGAGCATTCGCAAGCCGCTCGAGGTCCTGAACCAGACCTGCGCACCGGCCAACGTGAGCATCCTCGCGGAAGTCCTGCCTCAATACCAGAACCTGAGCTTCTACACGGCCTCGTTCCTCTTCCCGCCCCGGGGTGTGAACCAGTTTGTGGACGATTTCCCCGACGGGATGTCGCACCTGGCCGCGGTGCTCCTGGCGTTCTACGCGCTCGGCGCCGATGCGGCACTGCGAGGCCACGGCTTCCGCCAGAGCCTGGCGGGCTGGACGGCCAGCACGTACCCCGACAAGGGCGGGCTGCTGAAGCCTGCGGCCCACCTCCGCGAGAAGCTCGCCGCGGTCTTCGAGGAGAACGCCGAACTGGAGCGTCTGGGGTGCCGCCCCGTGGCCAAAGTGCTCCTCTCCGCAGACGACAGGGTCGCCATCGCGGAGATGCTGGGGGTTCCCGTGTCGGAGGTGGGCGACTCCGTGCCACTGGCACAGCGACACGTCGCGCCGAGCGGGCGCCCTGCACACGCTGCCGACGCCGCAGGACCTCCCCCTCTCACGCTCTACTTCGCCAGGGACTTCCCCACGGCTCTGCGGTTGGTCTTCGGTGCGGAGAACGTGCGCAAGTACAGGCAGCGGCTCGTGATGCGGACCCTCCTGGGCCGCCGCACCTGGGGCGGCGCGGCGCTGGCCGCCGCGCTGCTTGCGGTCGTCTGGCTCGCAGTCCCCTGGAGGGGGCCGCTGCACAGGGCCGAGATCGTCGCAGAAACCGGCATTCAGGCAGTGGACAGCGCCAACCGCACCCTCTGGCGGCGGGAGTTCGGCTCCCGGGTCTCCATTGTCCAGATGGCCAGGGACAGCGCCGGCCAGGTCCGCGTCATCGCCGGCATGCAGGACACGGGTCCCGCCGCAGGCAACCTGGTGGTTTTCGACCACGCCGGCAGAGAGTTGTGGCGCTTCCAGACCGGCGGGCCGTGCCCCTACGAGAGCAACGTCCAGGTGAACATGGCGATCACCGGCCTTCTTGTATCGGACGTCCTGCCCGAGCGTGGCGACGAGGTGATTCTCACCACCTGCTCGCAGTGGGCGCCCGGCCGCGCCATCATCCTGAGCGAGGACGGCAAGCTCCTCCGGGCGATGTGGCACCCGGGCGGCTTGAGCGGAGCCGTGCGCATCGGGCAGACCGACCGCCTCGTGTTCTGGGGCTGCAACAACGCGCTTCGCAGGATGAAGTTCAATGACGGTTCTGGCCGGCTTCACTACGCCCTGTTCTGCGTTCGGGCCGCCGACGTGGCCGGGCAGTGCCCCCCGTACAAGGCCCCCGGGGTGCCGCGGGCCGCTGTGCTGTGGTACAAGGTTCTGCGGCCTCAGGGCATGGACTACGAGCGGGTCACCACGCAGGTGAACCTCGCGCCCGAAGGCACACGGGTGGAAGCCTGGGCGAGGCCGGGCTGGGCCTTCTACCTGGACGCCGACGGCAACGTCATCGGCCGCGAGCGCGGCGACGACGCCCAGGACCCGCCTCCCGAGCTCGTGGATGTGCTGGCGGCTCTGGGGGATGGCTAGGAGCCTGTCCAAGAATCCCCGTGGGCTGCGTTGCCGGCGTCAGCGGGCTGGAGGCGAGGCGCGGCGACGCAGGCGATGCCCTGGAATGCATCGCTGAGGAGCCGCAACGTGGCAGCCGGCCCGCTGACGCCGCAACCCGAAGGGACGCCGCGACTTCAGGCCGCCCGCGGTGTCGCTCATCGTCCGCGATGCGCTCCGTTGCATCGCCTCCTCCTCGCTCCTTGCGTGCGGCCCGAACCGGCGGCGTCGCAGTCTCACGCGGATTCTCGGACAGGCTCCTAGCGACTTCGGCGCCGCACGAGTGCGGCCAGGCCCACTGCCAGCAGACTCAGCGTGGCAGGTTCTGGGATCGCCAGGGCGACCAGGCCGGTGAGGTAGACGCCCTGGCCCGCCTCGCCCTGCCCGATCCAGAGCGCGGCGTTCGTGGTATCCCATAGGTGCGGCTGAAATGGGTCGGTGAGGGCTCCGATCTCGATGGCGTATTGGAGCTCGCCGCCAGGCACATCCAGGATGCCGCTGTAGAGGAAGATGGGGAGCATGTCGGTGGGGGCGATCGAGCGCGTCCCGCCGGCGGCGATGCTGAGGGTGAAGCTGCCGGCGAAGTGCAAGTCGCCCAGAATGGCGACGACGTCGCTGCCCGCGCGATCGAACGTCCAGTCATAGACCAGCCCATCCCCCAGGCGCAGGTGGCCGTTGACCGCGGCTGTGCCCGAGCCGCGGCCCGCGACGGCGAGCCGCCTGTCCACCACGAAGTCGCCGGCCAGTGTAGCGCCGTCGCCGAGGGTCGCGCTGCTGAAGCCCACGGGCTGCGAGATGGCATCGAGGCGGGTGCCGCTGAGCATCGCGAGATTGCCCATGCGCACGGGGCCGCCCGCGCCGGCCGGCACGCGGAGGTCCAGCGTGCCGCTGGTGACGGCGAGGCCGCCCTCAAAGAAGACCGACGCCGCCTGGCTGGCGTCAATCGTGGCGCTGCTGCCGGCGCCGGGGTCGCTGTTCAGGATGACGCCGGCGGGCACGCTCACCCTGCCTCCCGGGGCGATGACGAGGGCGGCGTGGCTGCCGAGGCCCACCGTGCCACCGCCGGTTACCTCGAAGCTGGGTGTGTTGACGCCGGCATCGAGGATCACGCCCGTGTTGGTGCCCGTGACCGAGGCGGCGCCTCCTGCGGTCGGCGCCAGCGTGAGACTGCCGGCGATGGCGAGCCCCGAGGCGGAGCCGATGGAGTCGAAGAGGGCGACGCCAGACCCTTCGAGGGTGAGCCGGGCGTTGGGGTCGAGCCTCAGGTTGCCGAGGCGCGCGGGGCCGCCCGAGAGGCCGCCCAGGCTGAAGCTGCGGAGTTCCACGCCCGACAGGGCGCGGTTCCACGCGGCCACGTCATCAAGGTTGCCATTGAAATACTGGCCGGCCTGGAGCCTCGCGCCCATCCCGAACTCGTCGCGAAGGTCCAGGGGCCAGGCGGGGCGGAACTCGGATACGGGATTGGGGTCGCCATCGAGATAAAGCCGCACGTCGGTGCCGTCGTAAGTGGCCGCGAAGAAGTGCCAGTTGGGGTCGCTGGTGAGTGGGCCAAAGTTCTCCTCCTGCCCGTAGAGGTGGAGGCAGTAGGGCTTTGGGGCCGCGCCGCCGCAGACCTCGATGTCGAAGTAACGGCCGTTGCCGTCGGCACCGACTGGGCTCCAACCGAAGATGCCCGTCCAGTCGCCATCGGCGCCGTTCGCATCGTTGGACTTGACCCATCCCGCGATCGTGCGGGGCGCGTTGCCGCTGAGCCCGAGGGCGCCGATCCCGACGAAGTCATTGATGCCGTCGAACCTCAGGGACGTTCCCCGGACGACGTCGCTATCCCAGGCCGCGCCCGAGATGGCGCCATCCCTGGCGTTGCCGGAGCGGTCCAGCGCCGCGGCCCCTGCGCCCTCGTTGAGGGGCCAGTAGCCGAGCAGGCCGGCCTGGAGAGCAGGGTCGAGAACGCCCACTGGCGGCGCGAGGATCGTCAGGCTGCTGACCGCGGCTGGATCCCCGTTGGCTACGTGGAGAGTGCCGTGGAAGTCCACAGCGGCGATGGAGAGGTCGAGGGTGAGCGAGCCGCCGACCACGATGTTGCCCGTGCCGCCGAGCATTGCCGCCATCATGGTATCGAGTGTCGCCCCCGGGTCAAGGGCCAGCGTGCCTGTGGGGTCCAGGTAGATGCCGCCGCTCCCTAGCTGGAGCGTGCCGCCGGCATTGACGCGCACCGTGCCGTTGCTGCCGATGTAGAGCTTGTGAGCCTGCCCCGTGACGCCGCTGGCGATGGTTGCCACCTGGTCGGCCGTGGGCGCCTGGACGATGGCTGTGATGCCCAACTCGGGTGTGGGGCCGGCGCCTGAGTTCCAGCTCGCAGGGGCCTGCCACGCAGTGGTCCCGCCCGAGCTTGCGGAACTCGTCCATGTTGAGGGCGGCTCCACACGCTGCAACTCCCAGAAATCGGCCTGACGACGGTCCACCACCACGCTGTAGACGATTCCTGACCCATCGGGACGAAACTGAGGATACAGGCTGTTCCAGGGGTCGTTGTTCAACTGGCGCCTGAGGGTTGGATCACTGGCGCTCATGATCCAGATGTCGGACCAGGGGCCCCCATCCTCCGTGGACTGATAGACGATCCACTGGCCGTCGGGGCTGAAGGCCGGGTAGCCCTGGGCCGCGGGTTCGAAGGTCAGTTGCGTCTCGACGGCGGTGAGCAGATCGTACTTGAAAAGGTCGAAGGGGATGCCCCATTCGTCCTGAGAGTTGTAGACGACATACCGGCCATTGGGGGATACGCGGGGCTGCTGCTTGTCGTCGCCGGAGCTGATCTGCCTCAGGTTGCCCCCATCGGCATCGGCGATCCACACACTCATGGGCACCGAGATGTAGCGCAGGAATACGAGGCGGCCATCGGGCAACTCGTTCGCCACCTGCACGGCGAAGGGGACCGGGGTCGCCAGCATCTTGTTCGCCCCATCGGTGTCCATGCGCCAGAATCCGTGGAGGCTAGACGGAGCGGGGTTGGGATAGAGGATGTGGCGCCCGTCCCGGGTGTAGCCCGGGCTGATGGAGTCGGAGGCGAGCACCTGTTGCGGGCCGATCCCGAGGCTGTTCACCTTGTGGATCTGGTACTGGCCGCCGCTGCTCCAGGTGAAGGCAATCTCCGCGCCGTTGGGAGCGTGCGCGTGGTCGCCCTCGCTCCAGTCGGGCGTGAAGGTCAACTGGCGCGGGACCCAAGCCGCCTCCATCAGCCCTGCGTGAGCGTGGGGAGCGGCGTAACAGGCTAGCCAGACGACCGCGGCCATGGCGTAGCGCCACCTGCCCTGGTGTCGTCCCCTTGAGGCACGTTCCCCGAACTGCCTACACCGGCAATGGCGCAAGAGCATTCGAGTGGTGGCCCCGCCAAGGGTCCTATCTGGCCCTCACCGAAGTGGCAGCATAGCCCCGGCACCTCAGATTGTCAACACCTCTCGCTCCGGACAGCGAGGGGCCGCTACTTCGCGGGTTTGGCCTCCCTGAGTTTCTGCTGGGCGCGGTCGAGCGTTTCCTGGGCCTGCTTTCTCAGTCCGTCGTTCTTGGTGACTTCGAGGACCTTCTGCATAGCGGCCTTGACCGCCTCGGCGTTGGCGGGGTGGTTCCAGATGTCGCGGCCGATGCGCACGGCGGCGTGGGCGGCCTCCTCCTTGAGCGCCTCGACCTCGAGGCACGGCACGACGGCCTGAAGGGCGGCGAGGTCGCGGGCCTCGGCCAGGCCGCTGATGGCCTGACGCTTCTCGTCGGGCCGCTTGGCCGTCTCCAGCCCCACGATGAGCATCTTCGCCGTCTCCGCCGCCGGGCGGTTGCTCTGGAGGCGGCAGACGCGGATGTAGCCTCGGATGGCGAGAACCTGGTGGGTCTCGGTGGCCGCGGTCCTGGCGATCTCCAGGAGGTCGGGGGCGGCCGCCGCGTCGGGCCATTCGGCGAGGGCGCGGATGGCTGCGTCCTTGACCTTCTCATCCTGGTCCTTCAGGGCGGCGCGAACGGCGGCGAGGGACTTGTCCCCTCCGATACGGCCGGCCACGGTCAGCAGGGAGAGCCTTGCCGGGCCGCTGGCGGTCTCCAACGCCTTGAGCACGGCCTCGGACCGCTTGTCGGCATCCAGATCGCGCCGGGCGATGTTGACGAGCGCCTCCTTGGCCTCGTTGCGGGTGCCGTCGTCTTGGGTCTTCACGAGCAGGGCGGCCACGGCGCTCATCGCCTCGGTGGGCGCCAGGGCGCCAAGGGCCTTCAGCGCTTCCGCTCGAATGCCGCCGTCGGGGTCCTCGGCGGCCTTGAGGAGAGCCGGCGTGGCGGCGGCGAAGCGGCGGGTGGCGAGGGCGCGGATGGCCTCGGCGCGGAGCTTCAGGTCATCGCCCTCCAGCGCGGCGAGGAGGGCCTTGTCAATGCCGTCGCCTCGAATGGCTTCGAGGCTGCGGCGCGCGGTTGCCTGAGCCGCGCTGGCCTGGGCGGCGACCTTGAGGAGGAGCGGCACGACGCTGGTGTCGCCGAGGAGGCCCAAGCCGCGGACGGCCTGGTCGCGGACGGCCGGGTCGGCGTCCTCGACAGCGGCGACGAAGGTGGGCAAGGCTCTCTTGTCGGCGCGGCGGGCCAGTGCCTGGAGAAGGGCCAGCTTCACCAGGGGGGCGGCGCCCTGGACGCGTGCGGCGATGGCCGGGGTGGCCTTCTCGCCCTCGAGCATGCAGAGGGCCTCGACGGAAGCGCCCAGGAGCCCGTCGGCCGGCTCGGCCAGGGAGCCGAGGATGGTGGGCAACTCCTCTACGCCGCCGGCGCGGGCGATGCCCACGATGGCGCCGCAGCGTGCGAACGGCGGGGAATCGGCAGCGAGCAGCTTCTTGTAGATGCCGAGCGCCAGCGCCTTGTCGCCGGCGGCGGTGAGGGCATCGGCGAGCATCAGGTAGGCATCCACGGCGGCCTGCTTTGCCGCGGGGGAGCCCTTGGCCAGGGCAGCGGCAATCGGCGCGGCGCCCGCTTTGTCGCCCAGCTTGCCCAGGCCGCGGACGGCCGCGGTGCGGACGTCGTCATTGTCCGACGCCGCCTCCTTGACCAGGGTGTCGAGTGCCGCGGCGTCGCGGCGCTCGGCGATGGCATTCAGGAGGGCCGCGCGCCAGGCCGGCGTGTCGGCGGTCGCAACGGCTTTGATGAGGGCCAGCGTGGCCTCCTTGGCCGAGTTCTTCTGGAGGGCGCGGCGGGCGGATTCGCGGACGTTCTCGTCCTTGTCGCCCAGCGCGGCTCCCAGTGCGGCGACGGCCTCGGCGCGCCCGATGCGTTCGAGCATGCGGATGAGCCACGTGCGCGCGAGGGGCGGCACGTCCGGCCCGAGCCGGGCCGCGATGGCCTTGGCGCAGGCCGCGCGGTCGGCCTCGGCGCCGGGACGGCTGGCCTGGAAGGCGATGCGCTCGAGAGTCCTCGTGGGGCCGCCGCGCTTGTTGGGGTCCTCGTTTCCCATGTCGGGCATCAAGGCATCGAGGACCTTGGCATAGGCCGCATCCAGTTGTTCAGGCGTTCGTTCGGACGCGGGCTTCTCGCCGGTGAACTCCTTGGTGAGTTCCGCCGGGTCGGGTTCTCCGGCGCCCAGAGGTGCGGCCCACACCGCGATCGTGAGGGCAAGGATGGCGATGCAGTGGCGTCTCATGTGTGGGGTCTCCTAGAGGGTCCAGGGCGCGCGGTATGGACGGTCCACCCAGCGGTTGAGCTCGGGGTCGCCGACGATTTCCTCCTTGACGGGGTCGAACTTGAAGCTTCGCCCGGACCAGAAGGCGATGTTGGCGAGGTGGCAGGTGACCATGGTGCGGTGTGCGAGCTCGATATCGCGGAAGGGGCGCTCGCGGGTCTTGACGCAATGGATGAAGTCGCCGAGGATGCCGCCGCGGCCTTTGTAGCCCTGGATGTAGGTGGGCGGCGGGGCGATGCGCGGCTTGCCGCGCTCGGGGACCTCGCCCAGGTCGCCCTTGAAGCCGAGGGGGCCGTCCCACGCGCCGCCGAGGTACAGCCGCACGCCGTCGGCATAGATGTAGGTGAGGTGCTTGAACTCCTTGCCGTCGGGGGGGTGGACCTCGACGGGCACGGGCTTGTCGTGGAGTTGGGCGGCGAAGAGCCCGCCGCCGACGTGGTGGGCGCCCCAGTCGGTCATCCCTCCGCCCGAGAAGTCGCGGCAGCCGCGCCAGTTGAACGGGTGGTAGCCCTTGTTGTAGGGGCGCCAGGGGGCGGGGCCGAGCCACATGTCCCAATCGAGGCCTTCGGGCACGGGCTCGGCGGGCAGCAGCATCTCGCCGGAGGGGCCGCCGATGTTGATGAAGACCTCCTGGAGCTTCCCCGCCACGCCGCCCCACATGACGCGGTGGTACCAGTTGTAGTCCTCCCAGACCCGCTGGCTGCCGCCCGAGAAGACGCGGCCGTAGCGGCGGGCCGTCTCCACCATGATCCGGCCCTCGCGGATCGTGAGGGTCTCGGGCTTCTGGCAGAAGACGTCCTTGCCATTCTTCATCGCGGTCACGGTGATCAGGGCGTGCCAGTGGTCGGGGGTGCCGCAGGAGATGGCGTCAATGTCGGGGCGGGTCACCACCTCGCGGAAGTCGCCGTAGTCGTCGCAGCCCTTGTAGACGCCGCTGGCCTTTTGCTGGGCGTAGCGCCCCTCGACGCCCTGCTTGGCGCGCGAGCGCGCCGAGTAGTCCACGTCGCACACAGCGACGCCCTGGACCTCCGGGAAGCCGAGGAGGCCGCCCATGTCGCCCGAGCCCATGCCTCCGAGGCCGATGAAGCCCATGGTGATGCGGTCGCTGGGCGCGGGGCGGCCGCCCTGGCCGAGCGCCGTGGCGGGCGCGACATACGGCGCAACCACGGCCGCGGCGGCGCCCACCTTGAGAAAGCCGCGGCGGCTGATGGCGTGTCTCGTGCGCATGTCTGGCTCCTCCTGCCCCCCTTGCACGTACGGCGTCACTTGCCCGGAACACCTTCGGGCGACCGCTGGATTATGCGCCGTCGGGGGCGGGAAGTCAAACGGATTCTGAGGGATGTGACGAAAGGCGCCATTTCGGCGCGCCCTCGCCTTCAGCTTCACGGAAGGCCGAGGGGCGGGGTCCGCTGGCCTCAGGCAAGGCAGGGGGTGAGTGGGATCAGTAGACCCGACGTTGGCGCGAGGAGGGGACGCCCAGGGCCTTGCGGTACTTGGTGACGGTGCGGCGGGCGATGTCGAGGCCCTGAGCCTGGAGCTTGGCGGCGATCTCATCGTCCGAGAGGGGATTGCGCTTGTCCTCGGTCTCGAGCACCTGCTTGACGATGTGCTTGACGCTCTTGCGCGAGCGGACGCGTCCGTCGGTGGTGCGGGTGCCGCCGGTGAAGAAGAAGCGGAGCGGGAAGATGCCCGAGGGCGTTTGCATGTACTTGTCGGCGATGGCGCGGCAGACGGTGGAGACGTGGACGCCGGTGGCGGCGGCGATGGCCTGCATCTTCAGCGGCACCAGGTGCGCGATGCCCTTGGCGAGGAAGGGCTGCTGGACGTCTACGATGGCGCGCGCGATCTTCTGGAGAGTGTTGCGCCGCTGCTCGATGGACTCGATGAGCCATCGGGCGGCCTGAATCTTCTTGCGGATGTAGTCCTTGGCGGTGTCCGAGGTGCCGGCGTCGCGCAGGAGGCGCGAGTAGGCCGAGTTGATGTAGATGCGCGGGATGCGGTCGTCCTCGAGGCGGACCTCGTAATGGCCGTCCACGTACTCGACCACGATGTCGGGGATCACGTAGGCGGAGGACTCGGCGGCGAAGGCCATGCCGGGCTTGGGGTTGAGGTGGCTGATGAACTCGATGGCTTCGCGGACCTCCTCGAGCGAGGCGCCGGTTTCCTTGGCGATCTTGGGGATGCGGTTCATCCACAGGTCTTCGAGGTGGTTGGCGATGATGCGGCGGGCGAGGGTGTGCTCGTGGTCGTGGCGCATCTGGAGGAAGAGGCACTCTTTGAGGTCGCGGGCGCCCACGCCCGGCGGGTCGAGGGATTGGATGATCTCGAGCGCGCGCTGGGCCTGGTCGAGAGTGGCCAGGCTGTCCATCGACTCCAGAATCTCCTCGAGGGAGTACTGGAGATAGCCGTCGTCGTCAATGTTGTAGATGATGTTCTCGGCGATGTCGCGCAGGTCGTCGGGGGTGTCCAGCAGGCTGTACTGATCGAAGAGATAGTCCTGGAGCGAGATGGGGCGCGCGGCCGTGTTCTGCATCGCCTCGTACTTGCGGTCGGTCTCCGTGGGATCGGGCGCGCGGCGATAGGTCTGTGAGCCGTACTCGCGGACGACATCCTCGATCTGGCGGAGCTTCTCGAACTCCTGGTCGCTGTGGGTGCGTTCTTCCTGGGGTTCGGCCTCGGCGTCGCGGTCCTGCTCCTGTTGCTCCTCGATAGCGGGGGTGTCGGCCATCTCGAGGACGGGGTTTTCGAGGAGTTCCTGCTTGAGGCGCTGCTGGAGCTCGAGGGCGGGGAGTTGGAGGATTTCGATGGACTGGATGATCTGCGGGGCGAGCTTCATGCGAAGCTCGGGCCTCTGTTGCAGCAGCGCTTCCATCCGCATCTGCATATCGAACGTCCTCTGGGCGCCTCTCTGGGGCGCCCGGCTCCCTAGCCCCGAAGCCCAGGTCCACCGATACTATACGCGCAAAGGCGTGCGTTGTCTAGCCGTGAATCTCGCGCCGGCCCTCCAGCGCATCCCGGAGGATCGACTCGGTCGCGTACTCGATCTGGCTGCCGGTGGGGATGCCGCGGGCCGGCAGCGTGATTCGGACGTTCAGGGGCTGCAACAGCCGCGCGAGATGCTGCGCGGTCACGTCGCCCTCGAGGTCCGGGTTCGTGTACAGGATGACCTCCTTCACCCCTGTGGCCTTGATGCGTCGCACCAGGTGGTCCACCGTCAGGTCCTCCGGGTGCACGCCCTCGAGCGGGGCGATGCGCCCCATGAGGACATGGTAAACGCCGCGGTAGCCGCCGGTCTTCTCGATGGCCAGCAGGTCCCGGGGTTGCTCGACGACGCACAGCACGGTGGTGTCGCGGCGCGGGTCGGAGCAGATGGCGCACGGGTCGCGTTCGGTGACGTTGCAGCACTGGGAGCAATGGCGGGTGTTGCGCTTGACGTCGCGGATGGCCTGGGCCAAGGCCTCGGCCTCCTCCTGGGGAACCTTGAGGAGGTGCAGGGCGAGGCGCTCCGCCGACCGGGCGCCGATGCCCGGCAGCTTGCCCAGTTCCGCCATCAGGCGCGAGAGAGATTCGGTGTAGACGCTCGCCATCGGCTGCCTCGCGGCCTAGAACATGCCCGGGAGCGGTATGCCGCCGGTGACCTTGCTCATCTCGTCCTGCGCGAGGTCGTGGGCTTTCTTCAGGCCGGCCCTGGCGGCGGCAAGGATCAGGTCCTCCAGCATCGCCACATCCTTCGGGTCCACCACGGCCGGGTCGATCTTCACGGCCACGATCTCTTGCTTGCCGTTGACGAGGACGCGGACCATGTTTCCGCCGGCGGTGCCCTCGACGATGCGGTCCTTGAGGCCCTGCTGGACCTCCGAGAGACGTTGCTGCATCTTCTGCGCCTGCCGCACCAGGTCCCCCATCCCGCCGCCGCCACCGCCGAATCCGCGTGCCATCGTTCACTTCTCCCGATTGATGACGATGCCCTGGAGGATGTGCAGCGCCTTGCCGATCACGGGGTTGGCCGCCGCCTCCTCCTGAAGTCTGCTGTGCTCCTCCGCCAGCCGCTCGGGGTCGCTCTCCGCCTCAGTGGCCGCCGGCGCGGTCATGGGGGCGGGGGGCGAAGGCTTTTTTTTTTCGTCCGCCGCGGGCGGCGGCGCCGGCCGTGGGGCGGGCGGATGCCCCGCGGGAGCCTGCGGCGGGGCGGACGAGGCGCCCAGCCGCGTCTCGAGGGCCTGGAGGCGTTCGAGAAGCTCCGCGAGGGGCACAAGGCCGTCGCCCTGCGCCAGCTTGACGAGGGCCAGTTCGATCGGCAGGCGGCTCTGGGAGCTCTCCTTCACCCGGCGGAGCGTGTCCCAGAGCACCTGGCTCATGTAGAGCAGCCCGTCCACCGTGAAGCGCTGGCGCTGGCGGTCCAGCTCCTTGAGATCCTCCGGAATCTCATCCACCAGGGCGGCGTCGGGCCCGCACACGGCCAGAAGAAGGAGCGAGCGAGTGTGGTCAATGAGCTGGTGGAGCAGGTTCTCGGTGTCCTTGCCGTCCTGGATGGCGCGATGGACGATGAGGAGGGCCTGGTCGGCCCGATGGTCGGCGAGGTGGTCGAGAAGCTTGAAGATGTCGCGGCGGGGCAGGGCGCCGAGTGCGTCCTCGACCTCCTGGGCGGTCGCCTTGCCGCCGCTGTAGGAGAGGAGCTGGTCGAGCAGCGTTTCGGCATCGCGCATGCCGCCCTTGGTGCTGCGGGCGATGAGGTGGATGGCCTCGGGGTCGGCCTTGGCGTTCTCGGTCTTGGCGATCTGCTGGAGGCGGCGGACGATGTCGGCGGTGGAGATGCGGCGGAAGTCGAATCGTTGGCAACGCGAGTGGATGGTCTCGGGCAGCCGGTGCGGCTCGGTGGTGCAGAAGATGAACTTCACGTGGGGCGGCGGCTCTTCGAGCGTCTTGAGGAAGGCGTTGAAGGCCGAGCGGCTCAGCATGTGCACTTCGTCAATGATGTAGATCTTGTGGCGCGCGCGGGCCGGGGCGAAACGCACGTTGTCGCGGAGCACGCGCACGTCGTCCACGCTGGTGTTCGACGCGGCGTCCACCTCGATGACGTCCATGTCGTCGCCACGGGTGATGCTGGTGCAGAAGGTGCAGGCGTTGCAGGGGTCGGGGGTGGGGCCCTTCTCGCAGTTGAGGGCCTTGGCGAGGAGGCGGGCCGTGGTGGTCTTGCCCACGCCGCGGGGGCCGCTGAACAGGTAGGCGTGCGCCACGCGGCCCGCGGCGATTGCGTTGCGCAGCGTGGTGGTCACCCCCTCCTGCCCGACCACGTCGTCGAACGTCTGGGGCCGGTACTTGCGCGCCAGGACCAGATAATCCACGAGCCGTCGCCCTCTATCGTTGCCGCCCGCCGCTGGCGAGCGGGGAGTAGGCTGGCCGTGCACTCTCCCTCGACACTGTCCCTGGCCGCCGAACGCGGCAGTTGGCTCCAGCCAGGCAACCCCACGGCACATGGGACGTAATGCTTAAGGCTGCTTCCTCTCGGACCTGACCTGGTTCACATCCACCCATTGCATGGGACCCAGCCTTCAGCACCACTTACCGCGCCGTGTCGGCCAGAGGCGAGAGCCTCAGGAGAGCTTTCGACCCCGGTATAGCGGATTCCGGGTTACAGGGCACCGCTAGTTCCCCGTCTAGCACGGCCATATTTCAGTTCTTCGTCTCCTTCGCGCCAGGCGATGGTTTCCTGTTGATGAGCACCTGCTCGATGAGCAGGTCCTCGATGGGCACGGGAGCGCCGTCGGCGGAGCGCGTGGCGGCGGCGCCGAGGCGCTTCGCAACGTCCAGGCCCCCCTCGACGTGGGCGAACACGGTATAGTCGCCCTCGAGGTGGTCCTGGTCGCTCAGCAGGATCATCAGGCGGCCGGGCAGAGTGCGGCCGTCGGCCCCGCGGTCCATCAGCACGGCGCCCGCGATGGCCGAGCTGGGCGCGGCCTCGTAGGCCAGGGGTTCGGCCGCATCCTTCGCGCCCGGCGGCCCGATCAGAATCATCCGATCCTTGAAGGCGCACGTCACGCGCGCCCCGTCGTACGCGCCGCGCTCGGCCAGCTTCACAAAGGTCCGCACCGCGTTCGGCGCCGCGTCGGGAGACAGGTCGAGCGTGATGTCGCCCATGTTGGTGCGCAGCGTGGCCGTATACTCGCGGAGCCGCTCCGTGGCGGGATGGGGCTTCTTCGTTGGGCCAGGCAGGCCCCACGGCAGGGCGCCGGCCCAGCCGGACATGGCAGAAAGCCCCAGAATGGCGGAGGCAAGGGCAAGCAGGCGTCTCATGATTCGCATTCCCCGGTTATCCTCTCGCGGATGCGGCAAACACTCTCTGGCGGAGAGGGGGGGATTCGAACCCCCGAGCCCCCTTACGGAGACCACACGCTTTCCAAGCGTGCTCCTTAAGCCACTCGGACACCTCTCCAGACCGCCGCGCGGGTCCCGAAGTCTCAAATGGCCTTGGCGGAGAGGGGGGGATTCGAACCCCCGGGAGATGTGATAACACCTCCACCGGTTTTCGAAACCGGCCCATTCGGCCGCTCTGGCACCTCTCCAGTCTGATGCGGTCCTCGCGCTCCCGACGGGCGCAACCGGGCGCGCCTCGGCTCAGTCCTCAGCCCAGATCGAGCCTGGGCCTTCCCCGACGGGGCCTTGGGTACCGCAGCCAGCTCTTCGCTTGCGAAAGAACTCCCGAAGCAACGCGCCGCACTCGTCGCCCAGGACCCCCCCGAGGTGAGGGGGGCGATGATTCAGCCGCTCATCGTCGAGGATCCGGTAGAGCGACTCGACGGCGCCCGCCTTCGGGTCCCGGGCGCCGTAGACCACGCGATCAAGCCTGGCCAGCACCATGGCCCCCGCGCACATCACACACGGCTCGAGGGTCACGTAGATCGTCACGCCCGTGAGCCGCCACCGCCCCAGCGCCTCGGCCGCCTGGGTGAGCGCCAGGATCTCGGCGTGGGCCGTGGGGTCCCGCAGCAGCTCGCGCTGGTTGTGGGCACGGCCGACCACCTGGCCCTCGAAGACGGCCACCGCGCCCACCGGCACATCCTCGTGCCGCAACGCCGCCTGGGCCTCCGCCAGGGCCAGACGCATCAGCGCGTCGTCGCTCGCCCACGCCCCGCGTGCCAACTCGCCGATCGCTCGCGCCCCTCATGAAAAGAGAAGCCCCGCGCGGCGCGTGCCGGCAAGCGCTTCTCCACGGGTCCGCGGGCGCGCCGCGGGGCGCCCCGCCTCGGTGGCGCGCCCAGGAGGACTCGAACCTCCAACCTTCGGCTTCGTAGGCCGCGACTCTGTCCAATTGAGCTATGGGCGCCTTGGCACCCCCACGGGGATTCGAACCCCGGTCCCCAGGCTGAGAACCTGGTATCCTAGGCCACTGGACGATGGGGGCCTGCGTACTGCACGAGCAAAACTGGCTGGGGGAGGAGGACTCGAACCTCCGCTTTCCTGATCCAGAGTCAGGCGTGTTACCAGTTACACCATCCCCCAACGGCGTTACCGTTCATCATTATACCAACCGCAGCGCAAAATGCAAGCTGGATTCGGCGGGTGGGGTGTGGGCCGGAATTGTAGGCAGGGTGATTGTCTCTGGAGCCTGAAGGGCTCGCATGGGATAGCCCAGGGCAACGCCCTGGGTTCAGCGGGGTCCACGGGTCCAGCCCTGAAGGGGCGAGATA
>DAOOIT010000071.1 GCA_035384565.1 Planctomycetota bacterium
GCCGTCACTCCGCACTGCGGGGGCGAGGGGGGGTGCACTTGACCGAACGGATACGCTACGACATCCTTGAGTATGGCCGAGGCAGGCGCCTTCGAATCGCCATGTGGCACCATGTCCGAGGTGAGATCGACCACGCCACCATCCTCCCGCCCGGGGAACACCTCTAGGTCCTCCCGCACTTGCCAGTCCAGGAGACTGCGGCTGAGGAGGTACGGAGGAACTGTCGTACGAATGGAAGCGCCCTCCCCGCGGTCTCTCTCGCCTCGGCCCAACTCACCTCACGCCAGATAGCTCTTCATCGTGGCCAGTTCGCGCGGCAGGTGGGTTTGCCAGGGCTCCCAGGCGATCCACTCGCCGCTCAGGTGGCCCTGGAAGTCCACGCTCTGGAGGAGCTGGACGGCGCGGCGGTGATCAATGATGCCGGTCCCGATGGGGCAGAGGTCCAGGCCGCCCTTGTCATTGCGCTTGCCGTCGTGGAAGTGCACGTGCCGGATGAAGGGCCGCAGGGCCGCAAACGCCGCGTCCATCGTCATGCCCGCGGCGTTCACAGGGTGCATGATGTCCCAGTTCGCACGCACGCTGGGGTGGGCGACCAGGCTGAGCACGCGCGCGAGGTCGCGCGCGTCGCACCACGAGTCGTGGGTCTCGACGCAGAGGGCGACTCCGGCGACACGGGCCTCCTCGGCGAGCTGCGAAAGGCAGTCGGCCACCTGGTGCGTCGCCTCGTCGCGGCTCATGCCCTTGGGGATGACGCCGCCGAAGACGCGCATCGTGGGCGCACCGAGGTCGTGGGCGAGGGCGATGAGCGCGCGCGAGTCGGCCATCATGCGGCTCAGCTCGCCCGCGGTGGGCGCCGTGTACGAGCACGACGTGGCGAGGCAGGCCACGGCGATGCCGGCGTCTTCGGCCATCCTGCGGAGCTCGGCGCGCTGGGCGGGCGTGGCCGTGGTCTCGATGCCGTGGGCGTGCTTGGCCTGGGCGCGCGGCTCCACGCCGTCGTAGCCGAAGCGCTTCGCTACCCCGAGCACCTCGGGCCAGGTGAGTTCGGGGCACGAGAAGGTCATGAAGCTGAACCGCATCGGAGCGCTCCTGACAACCGTGATGCGAGACCCCCGGGCGGCATTATACACATGCCGCGGCGCCGCGCCACCCGCGCTTGACGCGGGCGGGCGCGAGCGGCATAGTGGAGAAAGCCAAAGACGGTCCGAGGCTGCACCATCAGGAGACCAGAGAATGAATGCCGAGTTCCTTCTTGCCGCTGCCTGCGCCCTGGGCTCGGTGGCCGCGGCGCTCGCCGGCGATGCGCCGCCGGCCAGCCCCGATATTCTGAAGTCGCTGCGCCCGGGCCATCCGCGCCTCCTCGCGCTCGAGGCCGATCTGGCCCGCGTGCGCGAGATGATCGCGAAGGAGGCGCTGGCGAAAGAGTACCACGCCGCGCTCCGCGCGCAGGCCGAACGCTACCTGAAGGACCCGCCGCTGGAGTACAAGCTCATCGGGCCGCGCCTCCTGCACGTGAGCCGCGCGGCGGTGGACCGCCTCTACACCCTCGGCCTGCTCTTCCGCCTCGACGGCGAGGCGACCTTCGCCGACCGCGCCATCGCCGAGCTGCTCAACGTGTGCGCGTTCAAGGACTGGCACCCCTCGCACTTCCTCGACACGGCCGAGATGACCCACGCCGTCGCCATCGGCTACGACTGGTTCTACGGTCGCCTGTCGCCCGAGCAGCGCCGCACCGTGGTCGAGGCCATCGTGAACAAGGGCCTGCTGCCCGCCAAGAAGGTCTACGACGGCGACGGCTGGTGGGCGAAGTCCACCCACAACTGGAACCAGGTGTGCAACGGCGGCATCGCCATCGGCGCGCTGGCCATCGCTGACGAGCAGCCGGAGCTGGCCGCCTACATCCTCAACGCCGCCCGCGCCTCGATTCCGCGCGCGACGCGCAGCTACGAGCCCGACGGCGGCTGGGCCGAAGGCCCCGGCTACTGGCACTACGCCACGCGGTACAACGTCTACTACCTCGCCACGCTCCAGACGGCCCTCGGCACCGACCTGGGCCTCCTCGAGGCCATGCCCGGCTTCCGCAAGGCGGGCGACTTCCGGCTCTACTTCGCCGGCCCCGTGGGCCGCACCTTCAACTACGCCGACGCCGGCGACCGCACGGGGCGCGCGGCCGAGATGTTCTGGCTCGCCCGCACCCTCGACCAGCCGCGCTACGCCTGGCACGAGCGGAACTGCGAGGGCCGCCCCGACGCCCTCGACCTCCTCTGGTTCGACCCGCGCGGGGCCGGGCCCAAGGCCGAGAACTGGCCCCTCGACCGCGCCTTCCGCGGCGTCGAGGTCGCCTTCCTGCGCTCCGCCTGGGAGGACCGCGAGGCCATCTTCGTGGGCTTCAAGGGCGGCGACAACAAGGCCAACCACTCGAACCTCGACCTCGGCGTGTTCGTGCTCGACGCCCTGGGCCAGCGCTGGGCGGTGGACCTCGGCGGCGACGACTACAATCTGCCCGCCTACTTCGGCAACAAGCGCTGGACCTACTACCGCCTGCGCACCGAGGGCCACAACACCCTCACCTTCAACGGCGAAAACCAGGACCCCGCGGCCAGCGCGCCCCTGGTAGCCTTCGCCTCGACGCCCGCGCGGGCCTTCGCCATCGCCGACCTCTCGCGCGCGAGCAAGCAGGCCGCCCGCTGGCGGCGCGGCATGGCGCTCCTCGACCGCAAGGAGGTCCTCGTGCAGGACGAGGTGCAGCTCAAGGCCCCCGCCGAGCTGGCCTGGACGCTCCACACGCCCGCGACGATCGCGCTCGATGGGGCGACGGCCACGCTGAAGATTGGCGAGGCCTGCCTGCGCGCGGCCATCCTCGAGCCGAAGGAGGCGAAGTTCGAAACCGCCTCCGCCGCCCCGCCGCCGCCCCAGGCGCAGAACGCGGGCATCACCCGCCTGATGGTGCGCCTGCCGCAGTTCACCGAAGGCCGCCTTGCCATCCTCCTCACGCCCTATCGCGGCCAGCCGCCCGCGCCCCAGCGCGCCGTCACCCCCCTCCAGCAATGGATTGACGAAACCCCAGGCTCGGCCCTGGGCAAATGAAAATGTGGGGGAAACTTCGTGCACGAAGTTTCCCCCACACCCCCTTCAAGGACTCTCAGATTGGGCATGGCCATTCGCGCGCTTCGCGGCGAATGGCCATGCCCAGTGCGAAAGTTCTTGGGCAGGAGGGGGCGCGGGGGAGGAAGCCCTTCTTGTCAAGAAGGGCTTCCTCCCCCGCCTTCATCGCACCATCATTCGTTCTTCACGCCTTCGAGAATCGCCACCAGCGCGTACATGGGCTCCCAGTCGGGGCCGGTGACCACGGCGTCGAAGGCGTCGTGGAGGCGGGGCGGGGGGTTGAAGCCGATGGCCAGTCCGCCGCGCTCGCGCGCGAGGCGGGCGAGGGGCACGTCGTCCTCATTGTGGCCCACGGCCGTGGGCACGCCGGCGCCCGTGTCAGTCAGACGGCGCTCGATGGACTGGCGTTTGGCCGCGCCGTTGGCCAGCAGGCGTGCGGGATCGTAGCCGGCGAAGACACGCTCGCCGCGCGGCCCGGGCTCGAACACCAGGGTGTTCGCCTCGAAGAAGGTCAAGCCGGGGACCTGCTCGAGATAGGCTCGCGCCACCACGTCGAGGCCCAGGGTGGCGAGGCCCGTCGGCGCGTGTTCCGCCATCAGCGCGATGCACTCGGCGGCAAGAGCGTGCGACTGGCGTGGGAGCGTGCCAGCCGCCTCGACGAAGTAGTGCTCGGGCACGCCGCGCATCGTCCACTCGTACCACGCGATCAGCCGCGCGGCGGGCGTGAGGCCGCCGGCGAGACGCTTGGCCTTGGTGAGCGCGCGGTAGGCGCCGCCAACGAGCAGCCGCGCGAACAGCCGGCGGTCGGAAGCGCGGGCGGGCCTGCGGAGCAGCCGCCGCGCGATGCGGCGGCCCAGAGTCTCCTGCGAGATGCGCGGGAAGATGCACTCATCGAGGTCCAGCGCGAAGAGGTCCGTGCGCGCGAAGGCCGCCCGCAGCTCGCCGAGCGGCCGCGAAACCGCGATCCCGGGGCCGATGCGTTGCCAAGCCACGCCGCGTCCCCTCACGAGCTCGGTGTTCGCAACAGGTGCCGGCTCTCGCCCGGCGGCAGCGTGGTTCGCCGCGCACTGTCTTGAGGGCCGGGGGCGATGAGCACGGCCTTGACCCCGTTGGGGATCACGAGCGTGAGTTCGTGGCCGCCCTCGCGCGCGGCGGCCGCGAAACCGATGGGGCCGCGCGGCGTGTGGGCGGCCAGTTCCAGGCTCGCCAGGTCGCCGAGCTGCGGGCGGATCTCGCAACGGGCGAAGCCGGGCGCCGCCGGACGGATGCCCGCGACGCTCATGAACGCCACATAGAGCGGCGCCACGGGGCAATGGCTCCACTGGTCGCCGCTGTCGGGCTCGGCCCTCCAGCATTCCTGAAGCGTGTTGTTCTCGACGACCGAGCGCATCGGCGCCCAGCGCTCGCGCAGGTCGCGGAGCACGGCGTCAATGCGTCCGCCCCTGGCCAGCGCCCAGAGGCGCCAGCCGGCGTTGGCGGGGTACGAGAGTCCCATCTCGGGCGGGCAATCGGCCAGGGTGCGGAGCGCCGACGCCGTCTCGCCGCCGGGGCACTGATCGAAGAGGATCGCCGTGGCCAGCGAACGGTCGCACAGGCGCAGGCCGCCGTCGTCGTTCCGCCACGGCAGGTTGGCGATGAAGAGACCAAGGTCCGGGCTCCAGAACTTCCGCACGGCCGCGGCCTGGAGGCGCTTGCCGAAGGTCGTGAGGTGTCGCGCCGGGCGCCCGTCGCCGAAGGCGCGGGCGAGGGGGGCGAGGGCGTGCTGGAGCATGGCCGCGGCGTAAAGATTGAACGCGCACTGCTTGTGCCGCTGGGCGCGATAGGCGTCGTGATCGATCCACACGGCGGGCACGCCGAGACCCTCGACGGGCAGCAGGCCATCCTCGTGGCGCACGAGGCCCCGCAGGTAGTCGGCGAAGCGGAGGAGGCGGGGATACGGCTCGCGGACGGCCTCGAGGTCGCCCGTCTCCCAGTAGTGGTTCCAGCAGTCGAAGGCGAAGCCCACGCCGTGGTCGAGGAGCGGCCCCCAGGGGGTTGCCCCGACCTGCCGCTGCATCACGCGGGCGAGCCGGTCGTAGGCGGGCCAGCAGTCGAGGAAATAGCCGTCGAGCGTCAACCCCTGGCTGAACGTGGCGAGGAAGCGGGCGGGCAGGCGTGTCTCGCCGAAGGCATAGCGGAGGGCGTGTAGCTGATGCCCCACGTCGCCGCTGTACTGCTGGCGCTCGCGGCCCATGCCGTCCACGCACGTCTCCTGGGCGCAGTTGTGCAGCGTGTTGATGCTCGCGTCGAGGAGGCGCTGAAGGGCCGGCTCGGCGCAGCGAACTCTCGGCTCGTTCGGCCACGGGAACCCGCGGCGCCGCACGCCGACCTCGCGGACCACCACGCCGCCGTCGTTGGGCGGCGGCTCCTCCCGGTGGCACGCTGCCTGGGGCGCCGGGATGCGGATGTGAAGCTGAAGCCAGCGGAGCGACTCGAAGTCAAACGTCTCGAAGCGGTTGAGCCCCTCACGGCAGATGAAGCGCGACCAGGCGTAGAAATGCGTGTCGAGCCAGGGCGTCTTCGCGGGGTCGTGGGCCTCCTGGGGCATCACCTCCACGATGGTGCCCGCGGGCGCCTCGATGGTGAAGTGCGGCCAGCCGACGACTTGCTCGGCGAACTCGAATGTCGCGTAGACCCCCGTGTTCGGCGGCGTGGCCGGCAGGTGCCAGACGCCCCCTCTGCCCCCATTGTGGGCCGCGTGTCCACGCGCCGCGGATTCCCCAATCTCCACCGCCAGCGGCTGCGGCACGGCCTCGAAAGCGTCGGGCATGCGGAACTCGAACCAGTCATCCGGGTCGCGCTTCCAGAGGATGATGCCCGAATCGGCGAGACGGGCGGCGGGCACCTCGGCCTCCCGCATCATCGGAATCTGCCGTTCCCGAAGCGCGGCCTGTGCTGAGGGAGGAATCCCGCTTCCGCCCAGGTAATCGTCGTAGCCTGTGCACATCGAGGGCTTGTCGGCCCGGCCCGCCAGCACCATCGCGGGACGCCACGCGGCATCGGGCTTGAACTCCAGCGTGTCCCAGCCCTGCGGATGGAACCGAGCATCGAACTCCTCCTGGAGCGCCCGCAGGAACCAGCGGCGGAACTGGCCGGGGCGGTGCGCGCGGTCGAGAAGGCAGAGCCACGAGTCGTCGCTCACCACCTGCTCCATCGTACCGTCGGCGAACTCCAGGTCGAGGCGGAGCAGCAGCCCGGGCTTGCCCATCGGCCAGGTGCCTTCGCCGTGGCCGTAGAAGAGCACCTCGACGCCGAGCACGTTATAGCCCGGCCGCAGCCGCGCCGCCAGGTCGAGCGGGTCGGCCTCGGGCCAGCGCGGGTCGGCGGGGGCCGGCCCCCACTGCACGCGCTCGCCGTTCACGGTGAGGCGGTAGCGACTGTCGGCGACGATCCACCCACTCGCCCGAGTGGGCCGAGCAGGCAGATCGAGATCCTTGCGAAACAGCACGAACGAGTTGGCCAGCGTGCGCTGCGAAGGCAGCCAGATCCACTTCGCCGGGTGGAGGTCGAGACTCAAGGCCGGTCTCCTGGGACTGCTGAGTTGCGCGGGAGCCTGGTCCATGCTACCCTCCCGAAGGCATTCGAGCCTTCGGGACGGGATACCGACGCACTTGGAGTATACCATGATCGAGGCTGCACCGGGATGTGTCAAGCCGCTGGACTATGTGACAATCCGAGCATCCTCGCCAGGCGCCCTCTCGGTCCGCGACGGGTTGGGGCGCGAGTACGTGCGGCGGAAGGCGGGGAAGGCGACAGCCTTCCAGGCCGCAGGGGCGCTGGGGAATCATGTGGTGGCGCTGGAGGACGCCAACGGCCGCCTCATCGAGACCGCGACGTTTCGCGTGGATTGCCAGACGGAGATCGAGGACGCCGGCGGGGAGTTCAAAGAGCTCCTCGGGATGCTCCAATGGACGATGAGCAAGTGGGGCGAGGGGAATAGCTGCGTGCGATGGCGCGGGAAGCTCTACCGCTACTTCGTCTGCTGGCTCCGCGATCACGTGCACACGATGAAAGGGATGAAGTACTTCGCCCCCGAGCTGAAGACGGCCATCGAACTCTACCGCGATTCGCAACGCGACGACGGGATGATCTGGGACAACATTCACCCCCGCACACCGCACTACAACACGTGGGAGTGGGCGTTCGACTACGGTGGCTTCGTGCGGCGGATCGAGGAAGGCTGGTGGGAGTTCAAGCGCATCCCCGTCGAGAACGACGTGGAGTATCTCTTCGTCGAGGGCCTCTACTACACGTGGAAGGCGACAGGCGACGACGCCTGGATGGCCTCGTGCCTCGACGCCGCCGTGCGCGCGCTCCGCTACAGCGTCACCAGCCCCTACCGCTGGTCGCGCAAACACAAGCTCCTCAAGCGCGGCTTCACGATTGACACGTGGGACTTCCAGAGCGACGAGGACACGGCGCTCACCGGCCACACGATGGTGGTGAAGCCGGGCGTGACCCGCTTCGGCATCATGCACGGCGACAACACGGGCTTCGCCGTCGGCTGCCGCTACCTGGCCGAGATGCTGGAGCGCGTCGGGCGGAAGGCCGAGGCGAAGCGCTTCCGCCAACTCGGCTCCGACATCCAGCGGCGCCTCGACAGGCTAGCCTGGAACGGTCGCTTCTACACCCACCACGTGCCCGAGGACCCGCGGGTCGTGCGCGACCTCGGCGTGGACCAGGCGACGCAGGTCTCGCTCTCGAACGCCTACGACCTCAACCGCGGCATCACCCACGAGCAGTGCGTGGCGATCATCAAGACCTATCAGCGCATCCGCCGCGAGATGCCGAAGACGTCCCCTGGCGAGTTCTACCAGATCTACCCACCATTTGAACGTGGCTTCGGCCCGCACAATGCCAAGTGGGACTATATGAACGGCGGCGTGACCACCATTGTGGCCGGCGAGCTGGCCCACGGGGCGTTCGAGCACGGCTTCGAGACCTACGGCGCCGATATCCTGCGCCGCGTGGCCGGCTGGGGAAGAGCTCACAACGGCTACCTGCACTGCACCCTCCGCGGCGCCATGCCCAAGGCGCCGAAGCGCAAGTTCCAGCCCCTCGACCTGCGGGCGCTGGCGAATGTGGATTTCGTTGGCGGCTCGTTGGGGGTGCCGCCCTCGGGCGACTCTTCCTGCGAACTGAGACCGCCTGAAGGCGGAACTCCGAACGGGGTGCCGGGTTGGACGGGGGATGGGGAGAATGACCTTCACGAGATGCCGACGGGCCGCCAGGTCTTCCACGGCATCCCGTTCGACGTGATCGATCCTGCATCGAACGGCCGGCGGGCGGCCATCGGCCTGAAGGCCCAGGAAGGCTATGCTGCCCAACGCCTCATCCCCATCGGCCGCAAGGCCGCCTCGGTCTACTTCTTGCACACGGACTCTCGGGGCCACGATCTCGTGGGCACGATTCGCCTCCGCTACGCGGACGGCGAGGAGCGCGTCCAGTACGTCAACCACAACAAGCAAGTTGGCCCGTGGTGGATGCCGAGCGACCCGCCCTACGACCATCACCAGATGCCCGTCTGCAAAGTCGCCTGGCGCGGCGCCAACGAACGGTTTAAAGATGTCGGCGTCTACGCCTACGGTCTCGACAACCCGCGTCCCGAGGCCGAGATCGCGGAGATCATGCTCGAGGCCTCGCAGAACGGCAGCTTCTGGGGCGTGCTGGCCATGACCTTGTGTGACAGGCCCGTATTCTTCATGCCGAGCGACGTGTCGTATGGCATCCCCGACAACTGGGGCGCGGGGGCCGTCGTCTATGCCCTCGTCGAAGGGCTGGCAGGGATCAGGGACGCGGGGGTCGCCTTCGACCGTGTGACGCTCGCGCCACGTTGGGAGGCGGCGGGGGTGCGCCGGGTCACGGCCTGCGCCAAGTACGAGGCATCGGGCGGCTATCTGCGCTATCGCTACTCGTTCGCGCCGCGGACCCAGCGCCTGACCTTGGAGTTCACGGGCAACGGTGCCGATTTCGAGCTGGCCCTCTTGCTGCCGAAGGGCCTGCGCCCGGGAGCCGCGACGCTGGACGGGCGGGCAGTGTCCGTCGCCATCCGTCGCATCGAGAACTCCACCTATGCCTGCCTCGACGTGCGCGGGGTCGGCACGCACCACCTCGCGCTAGAGCTGAAGTAACGCATCAAGAATCCCCGGGCTGGCGCACCGGCGTGCGCGGCAAGCGGCTATGGCGGCAGAGCATCGCGAGGCACACGACAGGCAAGGCCACCCTCTCCTCGCGCTGGCGGGCAGCCCGCATGTGGCAGAGAGGTGGGCAAGACAGCGTCCCGAAGCGCCCCTGGACCCGCGGCGACCCCGCGCCGCCTCAATACACGCGAAGAACACGGCGGAGGATGGGGACGAACGGGATGACGATGATCAGGTAGGCGATGAGCCAGGGCGGCAGCGCGAGAGCGGGCACGCCAGGCACGATGCCCAGGAACCTCGCCTGCCGCAGGACGGTCTCGGTGGCGAGAATCCTATTGCCGCTGCCCGCGCACAAGGGGGGAGCATAGACCCGGCCGCCGACGCGCACGGGGTGGACTGCCGTCTCGCCCTGGTGGCGGATGAGCAGGTCCGCCGCAAGTGGGGCGATAGGCCGCAACACCCAGGTCGCCAGCCCGTTCTGTTGGCCGTGAGGGTCCACTTCCACCAGTTGCACCGCAGGGCTCTGCATCTCGACACCTGCCGGCGGCACGAGGTGGGTGAGCTGGTCCACGGAGCTGAGCGGGTAGTAAGCCTTGACGATGAGATCCTCGCCCACGCGGGGCGGGAAGTAGTCGAGGCGTTCGACGGCCCACACCGCCAGCAGGATGATGGGCAGGAGGGAGACGAGGAGCGGCTTGCCCTCGGCCTTGAGACGGATGGCGTTGACCATGCCCAGCGACGTGCGGGTGGCCACGACCGCCGCCTTATCCTTCGCCCGCTTCCTCTCGCGGAGAAGCTGCTTGAGGCGGCGCAGGTCGCCCTTCGAGCGGCGGAGCTGGTCCTGGTTCGTCGTCCACCTGCGCACCAGCGTGAGCAGCAGCGACGTGCCGATGGCGAGGAGCACAATGGCCACGTCGCGCGGCAGGGCCAGGAGCCAGCCGAGGGGGTAATCCATCACGGCGACGATGAGGTTCGTGATGGCGGCGAGGACTTCCATAGGGCTTTCACTTCGCTTGAGGAGGATCGATGGATGATTGGATGAGTGGATGAGAGACTCAGCCACCCATCCCTCTTTCACTCATCCATCCATCCACCCATCCATTCATCCTCGCTTGCTGTCGGCCTGTGCCTCCAGCAAGGCAATGTCCCCGGTGCCGCCATCCACCTCAATGGTGGCGCCATCGGGGATGAGCTGCGTGGCGCTTTCAAGGACGACGGCGGGGATGCCGAAGTCGCGCGCGACAATCGCGCCGTGAGAGAGGACACCGCCGCGCTCGACCACCAGGCCGCGGGCGTGGACAAAGAGCGGCGTCCAGCCAGGATCAGTCGAGGGGCAAACGAGGATATAGCCTGTGCCGAGGTCGCCGGCGGTCTGGGGGTCGAAGACCACGCGGGCCACGCCCTTGGCGGCGCCCGAGGCGAGGGGGCAGCCCTCCAGCCTCGCCCCGCCCGCCTGAACCTGCGGATGCCCCAGGCTGTCGAGCCGCTCGGAGTCCACGACGAACGAGAGAGCGAGCTTCTGGGCCGACTTCCAGCGGAGCTTGCGCTGGGCGATGGCCTCGGCGAGCTCGGCGCGGCGCGACTCGAAGGAATCGAGCTCATCGAGGTGGAGGAAGTAGAGGTCACGGCCCAGGTCCCAGCGACGCGAAAGCTCGACGAGAGCGGCGCGAATGGTCTCGTAGCCCATCATCAGGTAGTGTTTGCCCGTCTCGCGGTAGGGCAGAAGGGCCTGGGCATCGCGGAGATCGGGCAGAAGGCGTTCGTAGAGCGACGCCCCGCCCCATTCGGCGAGGCGGGCGGGCAGTTCCTCCTCCGCCTTGCGGCGGGCAGCGGCCTGCCTGGCGTGGCGTTCCTCGGGCGGCTCGACGCCGGGGCGGGTGTAGCTCTGCTTCATCCGCTCGAGGTAGTCGCTGTCCTCGCGCCAGCGGGGCTGGGCCAGCTCCATCTCGTTGACGGCCCGGTGGCCGAAGCGGTCGAGGAACTCGGCCATCGTGGCCCGGCCCTGAGCGACGCGATAGAGCAGCACGTTCTGCTCGACGGTCGTGTCGTGGTCGAGGCCGGTGGTGAGCTGGCGCGCGAGGTCGCCGCCGCGCTCCGGCCCCATCAGTTGCGTGAGGAGGCCGAGGAGGCCCGCCTGGGCCATGCCGCCGAAGAAGCCTGGCTTGAGCGACTCCTTGCCGAAGTCGTCGAGCACGAACGCGATGCGGCGGCGAAGCTCGGCGAGCAACTCGGCAGTGGGCAGCTTCGTGAGGTCGAGGCCCTTCGCCTCGTCGAGGTAGCGGCGCAGGCGGGGCACGGCCTGATTCTCGAAGGCGTCGAGGGCGGCTGCCCTGGCCTTTCGCGTGAGGCGGGCCGAGCGAATCATCGCCCACACGAGCTTGGGCAGGCGGAGGAAAAAGGTCGGCTCGGCCTTCTGCATGTTCAGCTTCTTCGGCGCCTGCTCGAGCAGGCCCGGGTCGCCGGCCACAGCCTCGGCGTCGTACTCCAGCGGCATGCCGTCCCAGAAGAGCCCCGCGGCGCGGCGGGGGTCCACGTAGATCCGGCCGCAGATGAGCTCGAGAAAGCCGTCCGCGCGGACCTCGGCCGAGGGCTGGTAGCCGAAGTCGCGGTACATCAGCCCGAAGCCGCCGTCGCCGCTCATGAAGTGGCGAATGATGTCCCACGTCAGCGGCGTGGGGGCGGCGAGGGTCTCGGCCAGGTTGTGGGCGACCCACACGCGGCGCTCGCCGGCGGCCAGCTCGCGGAGGCGCTCGATCTCCTCCTGGCGGCATTCCTCCATGTCTTCGAGAATGTCGAGGCCGCGGATGGCGCGGCTCTGGAGGAGCGCCACCTTGCCCTCGGCGATGCCCCACTCGATGTCGCAGGGGTGGCCGAAGTACTTCTCGACCGCTTTGCCTACCTCTGCGATCTCGCGCACCTGGGCGGGCGTGAGGGCCGGCTCGTTCCCCGGGCGGTGGCCGGGCACCTCGCGCTTTGTCGCCAGGCTCGCCGCGTCAATGATGTAGATGTCGGGCGTCACGGAGCCGCTGACCACCGCCTCGCCGAGGCCCCACGAGGCCTCGAGCACCATCTCCCCCGCCTTGAAGGCGTTCGGGTTCGCTGTGAAGAGCACGCCCGCGCGCTCGGACGGGAACATGGCCTGGACGTTCACGGCGGTGCCCGCGACGCCGCGGATGTCGTGGTGTTTGCGATAGGTCACGGCCCGCTCGCTGTTCCACGAGGCGAACACCGCGTTGATCGCCTGGTCCAGCGCATCGAAGGGATCGGTGGGGAACGGCTTGCCTGCCTGCTGCTCGTACTCGCGGAGGAGCTGCCGGGCCGCCTCCTCCTCTGTAACCTCCCGCGGGTTCGCAGCCCGCGGGAGGTTGAGGGTCAGCCCTGCCACCGAGCGGGCGAACATGCGGATGTGGTCGGCATACTCGCGCCAGAAATCCCGCACGCACCCTTCAAGCGACGGGTTCAGCCCCACGTTGAGAATCGTGTCCATCATCCCCGGCATGGATACCGCCGCTCCCGAGCGGACGGCGACGAGGAGGGGCTTCGGCCCGCGGCCGAAGGTTCTGCCCATCATCTCCTCAAGGCGTGCCATCGCGGCGCGGACCTGTTCCTTGAGGCCGGCGGGCCAGGCGCCCGTGGCTTCCACGATGGGGCAGCACTCGGCCGAGAGCGTGAACCCTGGCGGCACGGGCAGGCCGGCCCGGCTCATCGCGGCCAGGCTCGCCCCCTTGCCGCCGAGGATGGCCTTGCGCTCTGGATCACCCTCAGAGCTTCCGGCGCCAAAGAAGTATATCCACTGGCTCACGGCCTTCTCCGTCATTCGTGATACGTGATGCGTAATACGTGAGAGGAAAGCAAGAGTTGGCCGCTCTCTTCTCTTCTCACGTATCACGCATCACGCATCACGTCATTACTCATCGCTTCAGCGCCCCCACGCACACCACCCCCTTCGTCTCGGTGGCAAAGTAGACGCAGCCATCGAGGAGCACGAGGGGTGTGACCACGTTGCCGAGCCAGGCGGTGCGTGCCCACTGGACGGGCACGTCCTCGCCCTCGCGCAGCAGCGTGAGGTCCTTGTTCACGAACAGCACCTTGTCGCCCAGGAGCAGCGGCGGCACGCGGCCGGCCACGTCGGACACCTTGGCGAGTTGCTTGCCGTCGCTTGAGGCCAGGACGAGCAGTTCGCCCGCCTTCGTGATGGCCGCGATGCGGTCGGCATCGGCGTTCAGCGGCGCCGCGAGCGGACCGCAATCCACTGTCCAGGCCACCGAGCCGTCCACGATCTTGTGGACTGCGATGCCCTTTGGCGTGGCCAGCACGATGCCCTTGGGCAGCCGCACGGGGCCGAAGAGCGGCGTTTCCTTCAGCGGCACACGCCAGAGCACCGTCCCCGTGCTGTCGTCGAGCGCCAGCAACTCCGTGTTCGTCGCCACGGTCAGAATCCCCTCCCCCGGCGCCGGGGGCAGCCCGCCCGGGCCGACCTCCGCATACCAGACCGATGGGAGGCGACCATCTCTGTCGTCTTGAGGGGCGGGGGTGTTACGCGGCGGGTCCGACGACCCTGTGAGCGAGAGGCAGGCGAGAACCAGGGCATCGCACCACACGTAAGCGTGCCTGCGGTCCAGCGCGCACCCACCAGAGGTATTGCGGAGTGGGTAGAAATGCAACGACTTCCCTCTGTGGTCATAGTAGGTACGGTTACGCGCGAGATAGCGATTGCCAAACACGATGGCGGCCATCTCTCCGAGCGACGCGGTGGAGGTGACGCTGACGGGCTTGTCGTATTCCGTTTTCATGACTACCCGCTGCTCGTCCTCAATTCCTCGGCCGAGCTTGAGTTTGAGGAGCATGGCCTTGCCATCGAGGGTGCAGGGGACGGCCAGGCCGTCCCCCCAGGGGACGATGGGGGCGGTGACGGCGAACTTGTCGTTGGTCTCCTTGGGGTAACGCCAGAGGAGCTGGCCGCGCTCGGGGAGGGACGAGCCGTCGCTGCCCCCGCGCTCCATGCCCGTCCAGAGGGGCGGGAGCTTTTCGCCGCGGCGCCCGATGCACTTCAACCCGTCCTGCTCCGTGCCGACGTAGATGTGGCCGAGGGCGAGGGTGGGCGAGCTGATGAAGTTCGCCCCCTGGCCCAGGCTCGTGTCCCACACAGGCTCCAGCGTGTCGGCCTTCAGGCAGTGGAGGCGGCCGGAGTTGGTGACGACGTAGGCGAACTCGCCGCCGACGGCGGGCGAGGCGAGGATTGGCTCGTGGGCGTGCCAGCTCTTGATGAGCTTGCCCGCGGTGGAGAGGCAGTAGAACTGCCCGTCGCGCGCGCCAAAGTAGATGCGGTCACTCATTGTGGGCGGGGCCTCCGTGCCCCGCGATTCGCGGGACGCAGAGGTCCCGCCCACAGTGTCGCGGGACGGGGACGTCCCGCCCACAGTTCCACTGCCCCCGCCCACAACAATGGCGCCGAGGATGACCTGGGGCGTGGGGAACTTCCAGAGCACCTTGCCCGTCTTCGGCTCGATGCACCAGACCTCGCCCGCGGGGCCGAGGCGTTTCTCGGCCTCGGTCAGCTCGGCGGCGGACTTGCCGGCGTCGCGCATCTTCTTCAGCACGTTGTCGCGCACCTGTTCGGCGGTCTCCACGTAGTTGCCGTTGCCCATCCCCACGTAGAGCTTGCCGTCGGCGAGCGCGGGCGGGGCAAAGACGGGATAGGGCGCCTCGAGTCGCCAAAGCTCCTTGCCCGTCTCGGCGTCGAGACCGAGGATGGCGTTGCCGCCCATCCCAAGCCCCAGGAAGACCATGCCGTCGGCCACCAGGTGCGCCGTCTCGCAGTCGGGATACTTCTTCCCATCCAGGTGCCAGACGACGTTCGGCTTGCCGTCGGGACCGGGCGCCAGGTCAATGCAGTAGTAGCCATCGTCGCCCGCGCCGATGTAGACCCGCCCGTTGTAGATGCAGGGGGCGGATTCCACGTGGCTCTTGGTTCGCAGCTCCCAAACGAGGTTGCCCTTGAGATCGAGGCAGTTGATGCGAGCGTCGGTGGTGTAGTGCAGCCCCTCGCCGACGACTACGTAGCCATCGCCTGTGGGCGGCGTGTCCCCACGCCGCGATACGCGGGACGGAGACGTCCCGCCCACAACTACGGAGGGGGAGGAGAAGGTGGCGCGGAAGTCGCGGGGCGAGTAGCGCCACACCTCGCCGCCCGTCTCGGCATCCAGGCACAGGATGGCGCCGCGGTCGGTGAAGACGCCTTTCTCGGCGGTGGTGACGTAGAGGCGGTTGCCGACGATGGCGGGCGAGGCGTAGATGCACTTGGCGTCGGACTTGAAGCTCCAGATCGTTTCGGGCAGGGTGGGCTCAGGGGCATCGAGCACGGCGCCGCGGCGCTCAGGCCCGCCGCGGAAGACGGGCCAGTCGCTCCCCGCGCGCATCTCGGAGGCCGCCGGCCCGCTCGTGCCCCAGCCGACGCGCGACAGAAACACCAATCCCGCGGCCACGGCAAGAAGGCAGAGGCTGAAGACCTTCTGGTTCCAGAGGAAGATCGCCAGTTTCTTGTAGAAAGAGGGCCGGAAGAAGGCCAGCAGCATGCCGCCGAGGGCGATGAGCAGCGAGGGCAGGATGGCCAGGAGGGCCTGAAGCGGCCCCACGAGCACGGGGACCACGGCCTCGGCCGGGCGGCTCAGCGCCGCCAGCCACACGCCGGCGAGGAAGAGATGAATCAGGCTGAGACGCGCCTTCGCCATGGCGACCCCGCACCTGCCTCCCTGCGACGCGAACGATCATATGAAAGGCGCCCACGGGAATCAAATGGCCCGCCGCGCCTTGACCCGCGGAGCGCGGCGCGTAAGATAGAGGGCAGGCAGAGGCGGAGAGAACAAGGCATTTCGGGGGCAGAGGAACGGAATGAGGAACGCGCTGCGACGGCGTCTTGGCGTCCTGGTCGCCCTGGCCGGCTTGCCCGCCCTTGTTGCGGCGGGGGAAGGGGCCATCGGCTTACTCGCGCCGCAGCCAGCGGCCAAGCTGGGCGCGGAGGGCCAGGCCGCCTGGGCGCTGGCGGCGAAGGAGCACAAGGCCGCTCTGGTGGTTGTTGCCGCGCCCGGCAAGTTCACCGACGACAAAGGGCAGGACCTGCCCCTCAGCCGCTTCGCCGTGCTGTGGCTGCACCAGGGCGATGGCGTGGAGCAAGAGCCGCCCGTCTACGACCCGAAGACGCTTGACGCGTTGCGCAGATTCGTGGAGGACGGCGGCGGGCTCTACCTCTCGGGCGCGGCGCTGAACATGGTCCACTGGCTGCGCATCGAGCCGATCAACCCGCGCCTGGGCGGGCCAGGGAACGACAGCAACCCCGCCGGGTTCATCGCCGTGGAGACGCGCCACCCGGTGTTCCGCGGCCTGCCCGACGGCCCCGTGCCGCTGAGCGACAAGGGCTATCCCGCCTTCTCGGACTTCCACGGCGCGGGCGGGCCATCGCGGGGCATGCTCCTGGCCCGCTCGCCGGGCGGCTCGGAAAACCCGTTCGCCGAGTACGAGCTGGGCAAGGGCCGCATCATCGTGATGGGCTGGCGGCTGCCGCACTACGCCCACGCACAGAACCCGCACCGCGCCAACCTCGAGCGCCTGACCGCCAATATCCTTGCGTACCTTGCCACGCCGAAGTCGTGGGAGAAGGTGGTCGTGAAGCCGCTGCCGAAGCCCGCCGCCCCGCCGCCCGCGCAGGCATACGTGGCCGCGGGCATCTCGGAGAAGGCCGTCGAATCGCTCGAACTGGCGATCAACGACCTCATCGCCACGTTCGGCGAGCGCTACCCCAAGGGCCCCCAATTCCTCAAGCGCCTCGGCGACCTCGAGGCGGCGCTCAAAGCCGCCGACGCCAAGACCCCGAAGGAGACGCGGGAGAAGCTCGACCGCGATTTCCTGTCGCTTCAGCGCGAGGCGTTGCTGGCCAACCCGCTGCTCGACTTCGACCGCATCCTGCTCGTCAAGCGGGGCGAGAAGTCGCCCCGACTCGGCCTCGTGCAGAACTGGGAGAGCAACTCGAGCCTGCCGCACACGGGGTACGACGATGAGATCGCAGTCCTCACCCTGGACCGGTCCGGGAGACCGCCTGAAGGCGGGACTCCGAACGAGGGCAAGCTCTCGACGCTGTTCCGGCCCGAGGGCGGGCGCTTCGTGGGCGATGTGGACCTGCATTGGGACGCCGACAGGTTGCTCTTCTCGATGCCCGGCAAGAACGGGCGGTGGCAGATCAGCGAGATCAACGCCGACGGCACGGGGTTGCGGGAGCTGCCGCTCATCACGCAGCCCGACGTGGATAACTACGATGCCTGCTACCTGCCCGACGGCCGCATTCTTTTCACCTCCACCGCCTGCTTCACCGGCGTGCCGTGCGTCACCGGCTCCTCCCACGTCTCCAACATCTACCTCTTCGACCCCAACCTCCCGCAGGTTCCGCAGCCTGCGGGAGGTTCAGGCGAGACGCAGGTTCCGCAACCTGCGGGAGGTTACGGCGCGATTCGCCGCCTGACATTCGAACAGGACCACGACTGGTGCCCCACCGTGCTGAACAACGGCCGCGTGCTCTATCTGCGCTGGGAGTATTCGGACATCCCGCACTACGTCTCGCGCATCCTGTTTCACATGAACCCCGACGGCACCGAGCAGATGGAGTTTTATGGGAGCAACTCGTATTGGCCGAACGCCAACTTCTACGCCCGCCCGTGCCCGAACCACCCGACGCGCTTCGTGGGCATCGTGGGCGGCCACCACGATTCGCCGCGCATGGGCGAGCTGGTGCTGTTCGACGTGGCCCAGGGCCGCCGTGAGGCCGACGGCGTGGTGCAGCGCATCCCAGGCCGCGGCAAGCCGGTCGAGCCGAAGATCCTCGACGGCCTGGTCGGCGGCTCCTGGCCCAAGTTCCTCCACCCCTGGCCCCTGAGCGACAAGTACATCCTCACCGCCTGCCAGCCGAACGGCGGCTCGCGCTGGGGCATCTATCTCGTGGACGTCTTCGACAACCTCCTGCTCCTCAAGGAGGAGCCGTTCTACGCGCTCCTCGAGCCGATCCCCCTGGCGAAGCGGCCCAAACCGCCCATCATCCCCGACAAGGTGGACCTCAAACGCAAGGATGCCGTGGTCTACATGAGCGACGTGTACGCCGGCGGCGGGCTGAAAGACGTTCCGCGTGGAACCGTCAAGAAGCTCCGCCTCTTCACCTACCAGTTCGCCTACCACGGCATGGGCGGGCAGGTGAACCGCGTGGGCCTCGACGGCCCGTGGGACGTCAAGCGCATCATCGGCACCGTGCCCGTGGAACCCGACGGCTCGGCCTACTTCCGCCTGCCGGCCAACGTGCCTGTCTCGGTGCAGCCGCTCGACGGCGAGGGCAAGGCCCTTCAGCTCATGCGAAGCTGGATGGTGGCCATGCCGGGCGAGACCCTCTCGTGCGTGGGCTGCCACGAGACGCAGAACAGTTCGCCGCCCAACCGCCACGCCCAGGCCTTTGTGAAGCCGCCGGCCGATATCACGCCCTGGTACGGCCCCACCCGAGGCTTCTCCTTCAAGCGCGAGGTCCAGCCCGTCCTCGACTACCACTGCACCGGCTGCCACGACGGCTCGAACCCGCCCCTCGCCAACGGCCAGACCATCCCCAACTACGCCGCGAAGGAAGAGGTCCACCCCCAGGCCCGCGACAAGGGCTACAACGGCGGCACGAAGTTCAGCGCCTCGTACCTCGCGCTCCGCAGCTTCGTGCGCGGCCACACCATCGAGAGCGACATCCACCTGCTGAACCCCGCCGAGTTCCACGCCGACACCACCTACCTGGTGCAGAAGCTCAAGAAGGGCCACTACGGCGTCGCCCTCGACGCCGAGGCCTGGGACCGCCTGATCACCTGGATTGACCTCAACACGCCCTACCACGGCACGTGGCACGAGATCATCGGCATGAACCGCGTGCAGGACCAGCGCGACCGCCGCCGCGCCATGGACGCGCTCTACGCCGGCCTCGACGAGGACCCGGAGGCCATCTACGACGTCACCTACAAGCCGCCCGATACCTTTGTCCCGCGTACCGCGTCCCCCCCGACCTCCCGCGGGTCCCAAGGCCCGCGGGAGGTTACGGCAGAGGGCTGGCCCTTCGATGCCGCGGAAGCGAAGAAGCGCCAGGCCGCCCTCGGCCCCGTCGAGCAGTCGCTCGAGCTCGGCGAGGGCATCAAGCTCGACCTCGTGCGTATCCCGGCCGGCGAGTTCCTCATGGGCGACGCCGCCGGAGCCGCCGACGAGCGGCCCGTCACCCGCGTGAGGATTGACAAGCCCTTCTGGATGGCGAAGTTCGAAACCACCAACGAGCAATTCGCCCTCTTCGACCCCCGCCACGACAGCCGCCTCGAGACGGGCGACTTCCTCCAGTTCAGCGTCCAGGAACGCGGCTATCCCACCAACGGCCCGCGCCAGCCCGTGTGCCGCGTGAACTGGCACCAGGCCACGGCCTTCTGCAAGTGGCTGAGCGACAGGACGGGTCTGGCCTTCGCCCTGCCCACCGAGGCGCAGTGGGAGTGGGCCTGCCGCGCCGGCACCTCCACCCCGCTCTACTACGGCAGCGTCGAGACCGATTTCGCCAAGCTCGCCAACCTGGCCGACCACACGCTGCGATTCGTGGACACGTTTGGCTGGGGCCTGCCCTCGGGCGCGGTGCCGCCCTGGCGCCCTGCCATCGAGAGCGTGAAGGACGGCTTCAGGGTTTCGGCCCCCGTGGGCGCCTTCGAGCCCAACCCCTGGGGCCTGCACGACATGGCGGGCAATGTGTGGGAGTGGACGAGTTCGGCCTACCGGCCCTGCCCGCCAGACAAGTCGGACAAATCCGACGTGTCCGCCCCGTCCGACGCCGCGTCGGCCGCCACCCGTTTCGCTGTGCGCGGCGGCTCGTGGTACTGCCGGCCCCAGCAGGCCCGCTCGGCTTACCGCCTGAGCTATCCCGCCTGGCAGCGCGTCTACGACGTCGGCTTCCGCGTCGTCTGCGCCGACGCGCCCCGGCAGGCGAAGCGATGAGAGGAGTTCGCCCCTGTGAGCGTCATGAGGGCCATCGGCCACACGCCGCTGGTGGAACTGACGAATCTGAACGGCAAGCGCCCGAACGTGCGCATCCTGGCGAAGCTCGAGGGCAACAACCCCGGCGGCTCGGTGAAGGACCGGCCTGCCTACTTCATGATCAAGGCTGCCGAGGAGTCGGGCGAGCTGACGCGCGACAAGACGATCCTCGAGCCGACCTCGGGCAACACGGGGATCGCGCTGGCGATGATCGGGGCCGCCAAGGGCTATCGCGTGAAGCTGTGCATGCCCGAGTGCGTGAGCACCGAACGCCAGCACGTGCTCCAGGCCTTCGGGGCCGAGGTGGTGCTCACGTGCGCCCGCGAGCGCACCGACGGCGCCATCCGCCTCGCCCACCGCCTGCTCGCCGAGGACCCCGGCCGCTACTACATGCCCAACCAGTTCGACAACCCGTGGAACATCCGCGCCCACTACGAGACCACCGGCCCCGAAATCCTCGAGCAGACGCGCGGCGAGGTGGACGTGGTGGTCGCGGGCATGGGCACCACGGGCACGCTGATGGGCATCAGCCAGTTCCTGCGCGAGAAGAAGCCGTCGGCCCGCGTCGTGGGCGTCGAGCCGCCCGAGGGCCATTGCATCCAGGGCCTCAAGAACATGAACGAGGCCATCCGCCCGAAGATCTACGACGCCGGAATGCTGCACGAGGTGGTGTCGGTGGACGACGGCGAGGCCTATGAGACCACGCGCCTGCTGGCCACGCGAGAGGGCATCTTCGCAGGAATGTCCAGCGGCGCGGCCGTGGCGGCGGCGCTCAACCTGGCCAAGACAATGAAGTCGGGCACCATCGTGGCGATCCTGCCCGACCGGGGCGACCGCTACCTCAGCACCACGCTCTTCCGCTCAATCTGCGCCAAGTGCCCGCCGTGAGCAGAGCCATTGGATGAAGGGATGTCTGGATGGGTGGATGGGCGGCAGGCAAGAGATTCTGACAGCCATCCATTCCTCCCACCATCCCTTCCTCCATTCATCCTCCCGCAAGCCGCAGCAGGCGTTCGAGTGCGGCCGGCTCCAGCCGGTAGCGGCTGCCGCGGCCGCCGTAGAAGCCGTGCGCGCCGGCCAGGTGAATGCCGAGGGCCGAGAGGAGCAGGGTCTCGCCCGTGGCCGTGTCGGTGAGTTCCACTTCGCCCTTGGGAAACAGGCCGCAGCCGCCCCAGGGGCACGGGATGCGGCCCATGGCCTCGCGGTGGATGGCGACGAGCCGGTCGCCGAGGTGCACGGGTGTGCCGAGGCCGGCGCGGGCCTTGTCGAAGACCTCGTGCAGACGCGCCCCGACCTCCTCGCGCGTGAGGCCCAGGGCCGCGACGGCCGAGCGGTCGGCGTCGAGCACCTCCTCCAGCGGCCGGGGGTCGGGGCCGAGGAAGCCGTCGCGCGAGAGGACGCCGGATTTCATCCGGTCGAGGACGCGCTGGAGCCTGGGGTCGTGTTTCATTGTGGGCTCACCCCTGACACGTGATGCGTGATCCGTGAGAAGACCAGGGCACAGGGGACGACCGTCCCGGTTTCTCACGCAGCACGCCTCACGGATCACGTGAACTTGTCGTAGAAGATGCGGTCTTCGGGGATTCCTTTGGCCTTGAGCACTTTGACGGAGGCGTCAATCATGCCGCTCGAGCCGCACAGGTAGCCCTCCTTGCCCGCGCCGTCCTTCAGGTGGCGCTCGACCACCTGAGTGATCAGCCCCTTCTCGCCCGACCAGCCGTCGTTCTCGGCGCCCGAGAGGGCGGGCACGAAGCGGAAGCGGGGCAGCGCCTTCTCGAGGTCGCGGAACTCGTCGGTGAGGAACAGGTCGCGCTGCGCCACGGCGCCGAAGAAGTAGGTGCAGGGGCGCTGGATGCCGTGCTCGCGCATGTGGCGGGCCATGCTCCAGAAGGGCGCCATGCCCGAGCCGCCGGCGATCCACACCATCTCGGCGTCGCTGTCGGTGAGGCGGAACTCGCCGTAGGGGCCGTTGAGCCGCACCTCGTCGCCCTCCTTGAGCCTCGTGAAGACCCAGGTGGTGCAGATGCCGTTGGGCACGCGGCGGATGATCAGCTCGATGTGCCCCTGGTCGCTCGGGGGGCTGGAGATGCTGTAGGCGCGGTAGACGGGCTCGGGGTTGTCGCCGTAGGCGGGCGCCTCGAGCTGCACGTACTGGCCGGGCCTGAACTCGATGGCGGCCGGCTCGACGAGGCGGATGCGCAGCTCCTTGATGTCATGCGTCAGGTCCCGGATCCGCTCGACGACGCCGGTGAACTGCTTGACGAGGAAGAGGTGCTCGGGGATGCGGATGGCGAGGTCGTTGCGCACCTTCACCTGGCAACTGATGCGGACGCTGTGCTTGAGCTCCTCGGGCGTGAGCAGCGTGAGTTCGGTGGGCGCCACGGGCGGCGCGCCGTCGGTGATCGTCACCTTGCAGTAGGCGCATGTGCCGCGCCCGCCGCAGGCCGAGGGGATGAAGATCTGCTGCTGCATCAGCGTGGCCAGCAGCGGCTTGCCGCCCTGGACCTCGAGCTTCCTGGCCCCCTGGTTGATGTCTATCGTGCACGGGCCGTAGTTCGCCAGATACCGCTCGGCGATGAGCAGGATCACCGCCGAAACGAGGCACGTGGCCGCCACAACGCCGGTGGAGATGAGGACAAACCAGGCTCCGCCCATATCCGCGACCTTCGACTTTGGACTCTTGGACTTTCGACTTTCGACTTTTGACTTTCGACTTTCGACTTCCGACTCTCGGCTACGGCTGCACCATGCCGCTGAAGCCCACGAAGCCCAGGGCGATGATGCCCGCGATGATGAGCGTGATGCCCGGCCCTTCGAGGGCGGCGGGGATTTGCGCGTTCTTGAGCCGCTCGCGGATGCCGGCCATAAGCACGATGGCGAGCATCCAGCCGAAGCCCGAGCCGAAGCCGAACACCAGCCCCTCGGCCACGCCGTAGTTGCGGTTGGTCATGAACAGGGCCGCGCCCAGCACTGCGCAGTTCACGGTGATCAGGGGCAGGAAGATGCCGAGGGCGTAGTAGAGGCCCAGGCTCACCCGCTCGATGAGCATTTCGAGGAACTGCACGAAGGCGGCGATGACGACGATGAAGAGGATGAGCTGGAGGCTCTCGAGGCCGTAGGGCTTGAGCACCCCCACGTAGAGCGCCGCGTTGATGCCGCAGGTGAGCGTGGTGACGAAGGTGACGGCGAGGCCCAGGCCCACCGAGGCCTTCATCTGGCGGCTGATGGCGAGGAACGAGCACATGCCCAGGAAGCGCGTGAGGAGGATGTTGTCGGTCAGCGCGGCGGAGACCAGGATGGTGAGGAGGTGCGCGGCGGAGTGTTCGGTCACTTCTTCGCCTCCTTGGCCTTGCGGGCGGCGTCGAGGCGCAGAGCGTGCGCGCGCGCTGCCCACACCATCAGGGCCAGCACGAAGAATGCGCCCGGCGGCATCACCATGATCGTCCACGACTGCCACCACACGGCGCGGCCCGGCAGCGCCACGCCGAACACGCTGCCGAAGCCGAGCACCTCGCGGAGGAGCGCCACCGTCATCAGGATGCCCGAGTAGCCCAGGCCCGCCCCGATGCCGTCGAGCAGCGACGGCAGCACGGGGTTCTTGGACGCGAACGCCTCGGCCCGGCCCATGATGATGCAGTTGGTGATGATCAGCCCCACGTAGGGCCCGATGACCCGGTGAATGTCGGGGAACTGCGCGCGGAACACAATGTCCACCACGATCACGTAGACCGCCGCCAGCAGCACCTGGACGATCATGCGGACGCGCTGGGGCGTGTAGCGGCGCAGCGCGCTGACGGTCAGGCTCGTCATGGCCGTGGCCCACACGAGGCCGAGGCACATCAGGAGCGTGTTGAACATCAGGTTGGTGACGGCCAGCGACGAGCAGATCCCCAGCACCTGGCGGAAGATGGGGTTGTCGTCCCACAGCTCCGTCACGAACGCCTTCTTCGCCTGTGCAACCGTCGAAGCCATTGAAGGGCTGCCTCTCGATCGTCACGAGGATGAATGGATGGGTGGATGAATGAATGATGGAGGAAGAACAGGCCAGGCCGCTCTTGCATTCATCCCGTCATCCATTCCTCCACCCATCCTCGTTTCTCTTCATTCCCGTGCGCGCGCCATCGCCCGATGGAACTGCCGCAGATTCTCGTCCAGGAAGCGGCCCACGGCGAGCGACGTCTGCGTCGCGCCCGTGATCGCATCCACGTAGCGGCCGGCGCGCGGGTCGCTCGGGCCCGCCGGCGCGCCGCCGCCGACGTAGAGGAACTTGGCCCCCGCGGCCGGCGGCGCGACGTTCAGGCCCTTGAACTGGTCCTGGAACTCCTTCTCCATGATGCGGCCGCCGAGGCCGGGGGTTTCGGCCTGGTCGAGGAACACGAGGCCCGTGACCCGGCGGAGGTCGGGCGTGAGGGCCACGAGGCCCGTGATCCGCGCCCAGAAGCCTGTGCCCGCGAAGCGAAAGGCTCTCGCCTCCACGCTCCCCCCGGGCGCGGCCCGCACGCGAAACACGTCGAACGCCCGCCCCGTCTCGGGGTCGCGGACCGCCGTCCCGCGCTCCACCCGCTGCCGCGCGACGGCCGCGATCTCGGCGGGACTCATCGCCGCCACGTCGCCGAGGCCGAACACGCTCACCAGCGCCCTCTCCTCGCGGAGCGCCTCGTTCTGGCGCACCTTGGCCGCGGTGGCCACCTGGAGCGAGGTGATCGCCGCCGTGAGCACCACCGAGATGGCCGTCGTGAAGCCGAGGACGTAGAGCGGGCTGTTCACGTTGAGCTTCATGCCACGGCCTCGCTCTTCTTCGGCTTCTTGCGGTCGCGCCAGGCCGCGACGGCCATGTCGAGCGACGGCCCCACCGTGTTGCCCAGGAGAATGGAGAACGAGACCGACCCCGGGAACTGGCCGAGCCAGCGGAACAGGATGATCGCCACGCCGATGAAGAGGCCATAGAGCCACATGGCCCCCGGCCGGCGCGGCGCCGACACCGGCTCGGTGACCATGAACACGCAGCCGTAGAGCAGCGAGGCCGAGAACAGCGAGAAGGGCAGCGACGGCACGCGCGACACCCCGAGCACGTGGTGGAGCAGCGCGACCATGGCCGAGGCGGCGAGAATCGGGCTGAGCATGAGCCGCCAGTTGGCCGTCTTCGTCACCAGCAGGTAGAGGCCGGCGAGGAGGATCAGCGGCTCGCACACCTCGCCGATGCTGCCGGCCGCCAGCACCTTCTCGGCCGCGCCCGCCGGGAACGTGCCGCCGATCGAGCCCAGCACGAGATCGAGCAACGGCGGCTCGTAGCCGAAGTCGCGCAGCGCGATGACCGGCGTGGCCGCCGTCACCGCGTCGAGCCCGGTCTTCGCCGCGGCCCCCAGCCACTGGGGCGCCTGGGCGAGCGTGTGGAACGCCCAGTGGCCGAAGCCGCCCGGCCAGCCGCGGAAGGCCGGCACGAAGCTGCCCGTCATGGCAATGGGGAATGCGACGTAGACGAACGCCCGCCCGACAATGGCCGGGTTGGCGAAGTTCCGCCCGAAGCCGCCGAACACCTCCTTGCCGAACAGCACGCCCACCACGATGCCCACGGCGGCCATCCAGAACGGCATCGTGGGCGGCAGCGAGAGCGTGTAGAGCGCGATGGTCACGAAGTTGGCCGTCGTGAGCGGCGCGCCGCGCCGCGCGGCCATCAGCCACTCGGTCGCCAGCCCCGCCGCCGTGCACACGGCCAGCAGGGCCAGCACGCGCCAGCCGAAGAGGTAGATGCCCGCGATCGCCAGGGGCGCGAGCGCGTAGAGCATCCGCAACATCTGCGGCTGCTTGAGGAATCGCTTCTGCGGCTTCCCGGCCGCCGGCTTCCGCGAGCCCGGCAGAGCACCGGCCTTCTGCTCACTCATAGCCATGTACTATACACATTCCTCGCGCTCTGTCCAGAGGGGGAGGGCGTTCGAGAGCATGGCCCCAGCCCTGGTCCCCTTCGCCGGGGCGGCATCCAGGCCCTGCCTGCGCCTCGCCTTACCCTCCCGAACGTGTTGGAACGTTCGGGAGAGGGGGGCTCTCATGCTGTGGGCGGGGCCTCCGCGCCCCGCGGCCTGCCGCCTCCTCGCGGGGGACAGAGCCCCCGCCCACAGGGACCGTAGCCGCAA